>CACZOH010000052.1 GCA_902782785.1 uncultured Ruminococcus sp.
AGCCAGTCCATACCCGGTATATCGAAATACTCGTAGTGCGGCATACACGCGCCGTTTGACGTGAGCTGATGCTCAAGCGTCTCCTCAAGCACCATATGTCCCGTGAATTTCAGATTATGCGCGGAGCAGAAGTCGTGTATCTGCTTCATATAGTTCTTTGAGAAAAGCATCGTGACAAGGCGCCAGAAACGCACTCTCGTCGTTTTGTAGTCGCCCTCCTCGTAAAACAGCTCGTAAAGGTGCGGCAGAAGCTTGTCGCCGTATTCCTTTTCGTATTCGGCGGGCATCGTAAGGCTCCACGGTATGCCGTCTCTCGATATCTGCGGCTCGTCCGTAAAAAATCCGTCAAAATTGTCTTTATACCTGTCGTAATACGGCTGATATATAACGCGTATGAATTCGGCTATGACCTCACCGTCAAGCGTATCCACGTAGAACGGGTTTACGTCAAAATAGTATATGAATCTGCCGTCGCGGTAAATCTCGTGCTCTGCTTCCGGTTTGTCCTCAAGCTTTGCGATGCGCAGAT
The DNA here is from genome assembly GCA_902782785.1 of uncultured Ruminococcus sp. Lineage (GTDB taxonomy): Bacteria > Bacillota > Clostridia > Oscillospirales > CAG-272 > UBA1248. The sequence continues at coordinate 530 of CACZOH010000052.1, forward strand.
ATTTCTGCTGATATTTGAGACCGAGACCGTTGACCGCGCCGCCGCCGAAGCCGGAGGGCCAGCCGTTTTCGTCATACGCCCAGGCGTGCATACCGCGCTTCTCCGCCTCGTCAACGGAAGCGGCGACGTTGTCGAACCATTCCTCTCCCATATATTCAGTCTGCAGACCTCCGCGCGCGTGCATGAAAAAGCCGCCGATCCCGACGTCGTCCATAAGACCTATCTGACGGCGCGTTTCGTCCGTGTTCAGCTTTTCGTTCCACGACCAGAACGGCACGGGGCGGTATTTTTTATCGATATTCTTGAAATCCATACTTTTCTCCCTATCGTTTTTCTTTTATTATATAATCATAAAAAGCCAAAGTCAAGAATTTTTTTCATAATTACAAGAAATTTACGCGCAATTTAAAATTTGTTTGTCCGATTTGCACATATAAATCGTACTATAATTACAGGCAGCAAAAAAGGCGGTGATAACTTGGCGGAAAACGAAAGAAAACTTAAAAAAGCGCTTTACAGACTTGCGGAGGGCGATAAAAAATCGCTGTCCGATATTTATGATATAACGGGGCGGACGATCTATTATACCGCCTACAGCGTACTGCACAGCCGTGAGGACGCCGAGGACGCGATGCAGAACACGCTGTTTGAGCTGATAAGCTCCGCAAAAACGTACAGAGGCGAAAACGCCGCCGCGTACGTGACGGGGATCGCCAAAAACCAGGCCTTGAAGCTGCTGTCAAAAAGAAGACCCGATATATCGATAGATGAAACGACCGCACAGACAAAGGACGATACCGCGGAGCGTCTGACTATGCTCGACGCGCTTGACAGGCTGTCCGATACGGACAGGCATATAGTAGAAGAGCACGTTTTTATGGGCACAAAATTCAAGGAGCTTGCGGCTGAGCTCAGCATGACCGACGCCGCGGTGCAGAAAAGATACGTTCGCGCGCTTCAAACGCTTAAAAAATACTACGGAGGTAAATGAAATGACGGACGGAAAGGTAAGAAAACTGCTTTTATCCGAATGTGACGAAGCCGTTATCAAAAATAAAGAAAAAATGCTTTCCGCCTGCGGCGTTAAGCAAAAGGAGGGCGGAGGCGGTCGCTATACGACCGTCATATCCGTCGTTTTCATCGCCGCGCTGATCGCCGCCGTGGTAATAGCCTGCTGCGCGCCGCTGTTGTTCAGACAAAACGCGGCAACCCCGTCCGGTGTGACGGATACGGAGCAGGCGGGAACGGAAAGCGCGGCGGATACGACGGCTGACGAGACCGATACGGCGGACGCGACCGATACGGAAGTTCAGCCGGATGAGCCCGACCGCTTCGGCGACGTAAAGTTCATAGACGGAAGACAGACGAGGAAAATCGAAGAAAGGGAGATGACCGTAAGCAGGCTCAAATACACCGTATCGGCTGAGTATGCGGGCATAGCGGATGAGCTGTACGAAAAGTACGGCGTCAAGCTGTACGTCAGCTATGACGACCCGGATAACCCGCTGACGATCATAGTTCAGGAGGGTAAAAGAGCTGAGAGGTGTTATTCCGAGCTTTTGAACGGCACTCCGTTAT
>CACZOH010000053.1 GCA_902782785.1 uncultured Ruminococcus sp.
ATGGTGTTTGAATCGTTGTTTATCTGATTCATAAGTCCGCCCGTCTGCCTTGCCGTAAAGAAGGAGAGAGACAAACGCTCTATCGCACCGAAGATCGTCTTTTTAAGGTCGTAGGTGACCTTGCCCGTGACGCGCGCGGAGATTATGCCCGCCGCGGAATTTATGAGAAGCGACAGAACGCGCAGAAGCACGATAAGCATCAAGACGAATAAAAGCTGTCCGTACCATTTATCGCCCTCGGTCAGCACTCTGTCATAGAAGAACGACGTTGAAAAATACGGCGCGGCTACTCCGAGCGCGGAAAGAGCCGCAAGCGAGATAAGGACCGCCGCCATCTGCGGCTTGTATTTCTTTGAAAACTGAAGAAGCCTTTTATATATCTTCGTTTTCTCCATGCATTTGGGGCAGATCTTTCTTTCGGGATCGGGATACCTGCCGCCGCATTTCGGGCAGAAGCAGTCGTTTTTGAAATCCTGCTCGTCAATTCCGGTATCCTTTTTCTCGATGTATTTGCCCGCGTATTTTATAAACAGACGGGCGTCGCGCAAAGCGGTTTTCGTCATCATCGCAAGCTCAGTCGTCACGCCGTCGTATTCGCAGATAAGAGACGCGGCGGATATGTATTCCAAAACCGACAGATTTTTTATTTTTCCGGTCTCGTACTCCGTACAGCCGTATTCGCCGAATATTCTTTTTACGTGTTTCGGCGGCTTTCCGGTAAGAGTTATATTGCCCTCGATGACGTAAAGCTTTTTTTCGGTCAGGATCAGCTTGACGCAGGCTCGGCACATATTTCTGTCAAGGTCCGTCTCTGCGTACACCGTGATATCCGACGGCAAAAGACCGTGTTGCGTAAGCACGGCTTGAAGATCTTCTTTTACCTTTGTTATCTCGACCACGGCTTTTCCTCCCGATTACAATATCTATTTACCATTATAACAAAATCCCGGCAAAAAGTCAACAACCTTCGCCGGGATTTTGAGTGTTACAGTCAAATTTTCTTTTTTTCTGTAACTTCCGCGCCGTCTTTTATCTCGCAGGTGTCGTAATACTGGACTTTTGCTATCTTGCACCCGTCGCCGATCACAACGGTTTTGCCCACCACAAGCGGGCATTCCGTGTTTTCAAGATAGACGTCGTCGCCCTCTATCGCTTCTTTTACGACCGTTTTGACTATCCTGCCGAAATTGAACAGGCTGATCTTATGATCGTTATATACTTTTACCGCTATATTCGTGCCGCCTATGCTGTTTATACTGTTATCAAACATCCCGTGACCGAGCTTTATTTCAACGTTTTCCGCGTTGAGCAGACCGTTTGTATTCAGCGGACCGCTTATCGCAAAATTTTCAGCTTCAACGTCGCCGCGGCAGTCAAATCTGCCGCTGATCTGCGCGACGCCGAACTTAGCGTTTCCGCCCGAATACAGCGAGCCCGAGATCTGCGCTTCGTTTGCCGTTGTCACGCCTTCCACTCTGCACGAGCCCGACGATCTGAGAAGACCTTTTACCTCAAGCGTCTTTGCGGAAAACGAGCCGGATACGTGCACGCTCTCCGCCTTGACCTCCTCAAAGCTGCCGGAGCCGGATACGCGCATTCCGCCCGTACATATCACCTCCGCGTTTGCTCTGACGGAGCCGGATACAGCAAGCGCCGTGCATCTTGTTCTTCCGTCTATTGTTCCGCTGCCCGATACGTGTATTTCCTCGTTATAATCTCCGCCTTTTATAGTGCCGCTTCCCGATATTTTCATTTGTTATCACCTTTCCTTTGTATTAAAACCGTTGTTGTGTTTTCGTTTGTCACGTACGCGATCTTTATTTCGCTCATTTTGAATCTTGTTGTACCGAAATCCGTCTCAACGGTCAGATACGATTCTTTTTCTTCTTTTTCCCGGTATCCGTCCGCAAGCTCGGACAGCGAAGCGCCGTCCTTCATATTCAATATCTGCTCTACCCGCTCACATATCAGTCTTCTCGGAAAAAACGTTTGCTGACCCGTCGGTGATGAAGTCTTTACAAACCAGTCGTCCGGGATCAGTCCCATACGCTTCCAGCGGTATAGCGCGCCGTAGGAAATGCCGTATTTTGAAAGCAGTTCCTTCTTTGATATCATATCGTTTTCGTCCACCTGATCACCTCCGTAACATTGTTACGCTGACATTATAGCATAACATTGTTACGTTGTCAATACCTTTTTTGAAATTACATAAAAAACCGGGCGTTTCCCTTTGCGGAAAACGCCCGATCGTGTGTTCTTTGTCAATTTTTGATTTTTAACTTAATAAATCCCGCTCCGGCAAGCGATAACGCCATGACCGCCGCGCAGACGACCGACACGGTCCTGACGTCGAGCGAGGTATCGGGCGCTTCATGATCGCCCGGTCCGTCCGTTTCTATCGCGGGCTCCGTTTCGCCCTCGTCGAGGATATACACCGCCGGGAAAAGCGACGCGTCCTTTCCCGCGTCCGCGTTCTCCGTAGTCGAAAAGCCGGATATACCGCGTCCGAACTGAACGTACGCCTGCCTGCCGTTGTAATAATCGCCGAGCGACAAGCTGAAGCAGAACAGGAACGAGTCGTCCTCCTCCGCGCCGAAGGCTGAAAGCGGCACCGCAGTCTCATACGTCAGTATACCGTTTTCATAGACCGCGGCGAAGCTTCCGCCGGCTTCGTAATCTCTGTCCGTAAAGCTGCGCCAGACGTAGCTCTCACCGTCCGGTCTGACGCCGAATTCAAGCGCTTCCCTGCCCTTTGAGCCGGTTTTGGCAAGCGATATGAGAAGCGAGGTCTGTCCCCACATACTCTTGGGCTCGCCGTATACCGCGTAATGATCCTTTTCGAGCGGTACGGTCACGGCAAAGAAGAACGTGCCGCCGCACACCGCGCCGTAAGCCGAAAATTCCGTATTCTTTATCCTGCTCCAGTCCGTTTCGCTTCCGACTATGCGGGATATGCTTGAGTTTTTGATGTGCAGCGCCTTGTATTCCCCGTCGCCGATCACGCCGTCTGTATCGGGCGGAGTTTCGGTTCTGTATACGCCGATCCTTATATCCCCGTCTTTCGGCGGGTCTTCTATAAGCGCGCGGCAAAAAACGGAGACGACAAACGGTAAAATGAGAGTGAAAACAATAATAGAGACGATTTTCTTCATTTACCGCGTACCTCCGTTTGATTTTATGTTATTTGGGTCGTGTCAAAGCTTACAGCAGTACGTTTTTTCTCCGTTTTCCCTTATCTCGGAAACAGCTTTTTTCATATCGGGCGCGCCGAATATCGCGGACCCCGCGACTATGACGTTTGCGCCGACGCTTGTAACGAGATCGACGTTCTTTGCGGAAAGTCCGCCGTCGACCTCTATATCTATACCGTATCCGCTCTCGTCAACGAGTTTTTTGGCGATTCTTGTGCTCTCGATCGCCGACGGGATGAAGGACTGACCTCCGAAGCCCGGCTCAACGGACATTATGAGTATCATATCTATATACGGCAGATACGGCTTCAGCACGTGCGGATCGGTCTTCGGCTTTACGGATATCGCCGCCTTTATGCCCTTGCTTCTTATGTATTCCAGCGTTTCGATCTGATTGTCGCACGCCTCGTGATGTATGGTTATGCCGTCCGCTCCGGCTTTTACGAAATCGTCTATATAACGCATCGGATCGACGATCATAAGATGAACGTCAAAAAACTGATCCGTCGTTTTTCTTATGCATTTGTATACGGGCGCGCCGAAAGAGATGTTCGGCACGAATATCCCGTCCATTACGTCTATATGTATATATTCCGCTCCCGCTTCCTTTGTCTGTGTTATCTGTTCTCCGAGCTTTGAAAAGTCCGCGGAAAGTATGGACGGCGCGATTTTTATCATGGCTTCTCCTTTTAAATCAAGTGATCGGTTTATAACATAATAAGTATAAAACCCCGGTTTTGATTTTTCAATATCCAAAATGTAAAATAATATATTTTATACAAATTTATAATTTATCGGTTTTATATATTGAAATATTCATTTTAATGTTATATAATATATTGGAAACGCATTTATTTATCACGTCGGGTCTTATATATGAGCGAAATCGAAAAAGCCAAACAGAACTTCCATAACGGAAGCAACTATAAAGCATACGAATATCTGGGCGCGCACAAGGCGACGGACAAAAACGGGCTGACTTATACCGTTTTCCGCACGTGGGCGCCGAACGCCGACGCGGTCTTTGTGACGGGCGACTTCAACAACTGGAGCGAGAAATGTCCGATGAAGCGCGTTACCGAAAAAGGAATATGGGAAGCAAAGGTCAGGCTTGACTTCAAAAACGAAGACAAGCTTAAATACAAGTACCTTATAATGAACGGCGAAAAAGCCGTTTTCAAGGCCGACCCCTACGGCTTCCACGCCGGGACGCATGAGGAGACGTCCACGTATCTTTACGAGCTGCCCGATTTTACATGGACGGACAGCGGTTTTCTGAATCTCCGCAAAAAAGAGATGTATCCGACGGAGACAAAGCCCGCTTATTCCACGCCGATAAACATATACGAGGTGCACGCGGGCTCGTTTATGCGCAAGAGCGGCGGCGGTTATCTTTCTTACCGTGAGCTTGCGGACCGCCTCGGACCGTACGTAAAACGTATGGGCTATACGCACGTTGAGCTTTTGCCGATTGCCGAGCATCCGCTTGACGAGAGCTGGGGCTACCAGATATGCGGCTTCTTTGCGCCCACCTCCCGCTTCGGTACTCCGGAGGATCTTATGTACTTTGTCAACAAGCTCCACTCATACGGCATAGGAGTGCTGCTCGACTGGGTGCCGGCGCATTTTTCGAAGGATGAACACGGCCTGTCAGATTTTGACGGCGGCTGCTGTTACGAATACCGCGCAAAGGACAAAAAGGAGCATAAGGTATGGGGCACGCGCTTCTTTGATCTCGGGCGTCCGGAGGTCCGGTCTTTCCTGATATCGAACGCTCTGTACTGGCTCGGCGAATACCATATTGACGGCCTGCGCGTCGACGCGGTCGCCTCTATGCTCTACCTCGATTTTGACAGACAACCGGGCGAATGGACGCCCGCGCATGACGGCACGAACAAGAATTACGACGCGATAGACTTTATAAAAAAGCTGAACTGCAAGGTGTTTGAAAACTTCGGCGACGCGCTTATGATAGCCGAGGAATCCTCAGCGTGGCCGATGGTGACGAAGCCCGTTTATTTAGGCGGTCTCGGCTTCAGCTTCAAATGGAATATGGGATTTATGAACGATATGATGCAGTACATATCCGCGGATCCGCTTTTCAGAGGGAAGATGCACAAATGCATCACGTTTTCCCTTATGTATTCGTTCTCGGAGAATTTCATCCTCGCCGTATCTCACGACGAGGTCGTTCACGGCAAAAAATCCCTGCTTGACAAAAACTTCGGCGACTACGAACAGAAATTTGCGGGAATGCGCTGTTTTATGACGTATATGATGTGTCACCCGGGCAAAAAACTGGCGTTTATGGGTACGGAATACGGTCAGTTCCGCGAATGGGACTGCACAACGCAGCTTGAATGGTTCATGACCGGATACGAACGCCACGCGGATCTTTTGCGCTTCACCTCTTCTTTGAATCACTTCTACCTCGATACGCCCGCCTTATGGGAACGTGACCTTTCGTGGGACGGTTTCAAATGGGTAAAAGCGGACGAGGCCGAAAAAAACGCGGCGGTCTTCCTGCGGTACGGCGCGGACGGGCAGTTCGTTCTGTGCGCTTTCAACTTCTCCGCCGTTCCCATCAGAAATCTGAGGACCGGCGTTCCGGAGCCGGGGCTTTACAGAGCCTGCTTCACTACCGCGCCGTCGCCGGGGCTTCCGGTGCCGGCGAAACCGGTCAGATCGGACGGATTCGATCACAGCGTCAATATTTCCCTGCCGCCGTTATCCGCCGCCGTGTATAAATGCGAAACCTTATAATCAATAATATTTCAACATAAAGGAGATCAAGCCATGCTGCAAAAGAAGGAATGCGTTGCCATGCTGCTTGCGGGCGGTCAGGGCAGCCGACTGTATAATCTTACCGAGAAGAACGCCAAGCCTGCCGTTCCTTTCGGCGGCAAGTACAGGATCATCGACTTTACGCTCTCAAACTGCGTCAATTCGGGTATAGACACCGTCGGAGTGCTTACTCAATACCAGCCTTATGTGTTAAACGAATATATAGGAAGCGGACAGCCGTGGGACCTTGACAAGACCTACGGCGGCGTCAAGATCCTTCCCCCGTATCAGCGTGCGAACGGCGCGTACTGGTACAAAGGCACGGCGAACGCCATTTATCAGAATATGGGTTTTGTGGAAAGGTACGATCCGGATTACGTGCTTATCCTCTCGGGCGACCATATTTATAAAATGAATTACAACAGGATGCTCGATTTCCACAAGGAGCACGGCGCGGACTGCACGATAGCGGTCATAGACGTTCCGTTGTCCGAGGCGTCGCGCTTCGGCATAATGAACACGAACGACGACGGCTCGATATACGAATTTGAGGAAAAGCCCGCAAACCCGAAGAGCACGAAGGCTTCCATGGGCATATACATTTTCAACACCGCGATGCTGAAAAAGTATCTTGAGGAGGACGACAACGACCCCGCCTCCGCAAACGATTTCGGCAAGAACGTCATACCGAAGATGCTTGCGGACGGCGCAAGGATGTTCGCATATCAGTTCGTCGGCTACTGGAAGGACGTCGGTACGATACAGAGCCTCTGGGAGGCGAATATGGACCTCACGGGCGAGGAACCGAAGCTTGATCTGCGGACGCCCGAAATGCGCATACTTTCAAGGAACTCAACGCGTCCGCCGCATTTTGCGGGAGAGAACGCAAAAATAGTGAACTCGCTCGTTACGGAGGGCTGTGAAATATACGGTACCGTTATAAACTCCGTTCTGTTCGGCGGCGTGAAGGTCGCGGAGGGCGCGACCGTCCGCGACAGCGTCGTGTTCGAGGAGTGCGAGATAGGCGAAGGCAGCGTCGTTGAATACAGCATACTCGACTGCAGGACGGACACGGGAACGGATTGCAGGATCGGCGAGCCGATAAACTCCGGCAAGGGTATCGCCCTGCTCGGTGCGGATATGTATATACCGGACGGTACGGTGATCGGCGGCGGCGTTATGACGAGCGATTATAAAAAGGAGGGCAAATAAATGTCTGTTACGGGAATAATCTTTTCAAACATACACGACAACAACCTGCCGGAGCTCACGCGCGTGCGTACGATGGCGTCCGTCCCGTTCGGCTGCAGGTACAGATTTATAGATTTTACCCTGTCCAATATGGTAAACTCCGGCGTAAAGAGCATAGGAATAATAACGCAGGAGAATTATCAGTCGCTTGCCGACCATATAGGTACCGGTAAGGACTGGGACCTTGCGTCAAGGTCCGGCGGTATAAAGCTCATTTCCCCGAACATAACGGCGTTCGCTCAGGACAACAGACGCGCGTACGTCACGACGAGGCTTGAATCGCTGAAATCAGCGACCGTATATATCTCAAGCAGAAATGAAGATCTTGTCGTTCTCTCCGACTGCGACGTGATCTGCAACGTAGACTTTTCCGATATGATCTCCTTCCACGTAAAAACGGGAGCGGATATAACGCTCGCGGTCAAAAAAACAACGCTTTCGACGGAGCTTGCGGAGAAAAACGTTATAATCAAATCGGATAACGACGGCAGGGTAAACGATCTTCTCGTATATCCGCGCGACGTGACGGGCGACCACGATATAAGCCTGAACATCATGGTGATGAAGCGCGAAAAGCTACTTGATATAATAGCCGACGCGTCGGCTCACGGATACACCTCCTTCAACACGGACGTTCTGCTTAAAAACATAAATTCATATAAAATAATGTCGTATTCATACGAGGGCTATTTCGCCTGCGTCAGCTCGCTTGCGGAGTATTACGCCTGCAGTATGGAGCTTTTGAACCCGGACGTGTTCCGCGCTCTGCTCGGCGTTAAGGACAGACCGGTGTACACGAAGGTACGCAACTCGCCGCCTACGAGATACGACGAGGGCAGCTACGTCAGAAGCTCGCTTCTGGCTGACGGCTGCGTGATACGCGGCACGGTGGAAAATTCCATAATTTTCCGCGGAGTTACGGTAGACAAGGGTGCCGTGGTCAGAAACTCCGTCGTAATGCAGGGCGGATACATAGGAAAGAACTGCAGTATAAACTGCTCCGTTCTGGATAAAAACGCAATGATACAGGAGGGCAGGAATCTATCGGGTCATCAGACGCTTCCGTTCTACGTACCGAAGAATTCCATAATCTGATAAACGTATGAAGATACTTTACACCGCCTCCGAGGTTTTGCCTTTTTCCTCCTCCGGCGGACTTGCCGACGTTATGGGCTCGTTGCCTCAGGCTCTTAAAAGGCTTTATCCGGACTGCGACGTGAGAGTCGTTTCCCCGCTCTATTCGTCTGTAAAAAGCGGATACAGGGAACAGATGAAAAAGGAATGCGAATTCAAAATAAGGCTCAGCTGGCGCGAGCAGTACTGCGGCATTTACAGTCTGGTCTCAAACGGAGTCACGTATTACTTTATAGACAACGAATACTATTTCAAGCGCGGCTCGCTTTACGGCAATTACGACGACGGCGAGAGATTCGCATATTTCTGCATGGCCGTAATGCACCTTATGTCCGAGCTTGACTATTACCCCGATATCCTTCACGCAAACGACTGGCAGACGGCGCTCACGGTCATATACCTTAAGACAAAATATTCTATGTACGAAAAATACCGCGATATAAAAGCGGTGTTCTCGATACATAACATACTGTTTCAGGGGCAGTTTGACTTTGCTATCCTGGGCGACGTTTTCGATATCGCTCCCGGCATCGCACCCGTCGTCGATTACAACGGCTGCATAAATCTCATGAAGGGCGCGACAGTCTGCGCAGACAGCATAGTCACCGTCTCCGAAAGATACGCGGAGGAGATCAAAACAAGCGAATACGGTCACGGGCTTGAGGGCATGATGCGGCTGTATTCCTGCAAGCTGTACGGTATTTTAAACGGTATAGACTACGATTACTACAATCCTTTGACGGATAAAGCGATAGTCAAAAACTACAGTTACAGAAGCACCGCGCGCAAAAAGATAAACAAGACAGCTCTTCAAAAGGAATACGGTCTGCCGGTCAACGCCGATATACCGATGATCTCCGTCATAAGCCGTCTGACCGACCAAAAGGGGCTTGATCTCATTGCCGAAAAGGCGGACGAGCTGCTTTCCGACAACGTACAGCTGGTCGTTCTCGGCTGCGGCGACGTTTATTACGAGAGCTTTTTCAAACAGCTGGAGGAGCGTCACAGGGATAAGATGCGCGCGCTGATAACGTACGACAAGGATCTTTCCAAAAAAATATACGCTTCCTCCGACATATTCCTTATGCCGTCCAAGACGGAGCCGTGCGGTCTGTCGCAGATGATAGCGTCGAGATACGGCGCGGTGCCCGTGGTGCGTGAGACCGGCGGGCTTTACGACTCGATCAAGCCGTACAGATACGTTGACGGAAAGCATATGGGAAACGGCTTCACCTTCGCGTCGTACAACGCGCACGATATGCTGTACGTGCTGCGCGAGGCGCTTGCAACGTATCAGACGAAGCAGGAGTATGCGGAGCTTACCGCCCGCGTTATGAAATGCGATTTTTCATGGAACACCTCGGCGCAGAAATACGCCGATCTGTATAATTCACTAACACCCGAAAGGCGAATAACCAAATGACAGAACCCGAAATAAAACAACAGATATGCGAAAAGCTGGATAAGTATTTCGCAACGACGCCCGAGCTTGCGACGGACGAGCAGATGTATAACGCCACGCTTATGTCTATACGCGAGCTTCTTATGAAAAATTTCAACGTCTTTGAGAAGAAAACGTCCGAGACGGGCGCGAAAAAGGCGTACTATATGTGTATGGAATTCCTTATAGGTCCGTCTCTCAAGGCGAATTTATGCAATCTCGGATTATACGGACAGTACGACAGCGTGCTCTCCTCTCTCGGCTTCTCGCTCAGATCGTTTATCGACAGAGAGGCGGATCCGGGTCTCGGAAACGGCGGTCTCGGCAGGCTCGCCGCGTGCTATATGAATTCTCTTACGTCGCAGGGCTACGCCGCGACGGGTCACTGCATCTGCTATGAATACGGCTTATTCAAGCAGAAGATAGTTGACTGCGAGCAGGCGGAGCTGCCCGATATATGGCTTCCGACCGGAGAAACGTGGCTCGTTCCGCGTACCGACCAGGCTGTCACCGTGCAGTTCGGCGGTCACGTTGAGGAGATATGGCGCGACGGCAGGATGTATATAGAATACCACGACGCGGACGAGGTGGAAGCGGTGCCTTACGATATGCTGATATCCGGCTCCGACACGAACGCGGTCAACAATCTGCGTTTATGGCGCGCGCGTGATTTCAGAAGCTTCGATATGAAGGCGTTTTCCCAGGGCAGATATCTGAAAGCTCTTGAGGAAAGCACGAACGCGGAGCTTATCTCAAAAGTTCTGTACCCCTCCGACGAGCACGACGCCGGCAAGCTCCTCCGTCTTACCCAGCAATACTTCCTCGTCTCGGCGGCTTTGCAGAACATCCTGCACGATCATCTTGAAAAGCACGGCACGGCGGACGATCTGCCCGATTTTGCGGCGATACACATAAACGACACTCACCCCGCCATGTGCGTGGCGGAGCTTATGAGGCTTCTGCTTGACGAGTGCGATTACAGCTGGGAGCACGCCTGGGATATCACGACAAGGACGATGTCTTATACGAACCACACCGTTATGCCCGAGGCGCTCGAGGTCTGGCGGCAGGATCTTTTCAGGCTCAAGCTGCCGAGGATATATTCGATAATCAGCGAGATAAACAGAAGATTCTGCGAGGATCTCTGGAACAACCACACGCACGACAGAGACAGGATAAACCGTATGTCGATAATCGGCGGCGGCACGGTGAGGATGGCGAATCTCTCCGTCATCGGCTCTCATACCGTAAACGGCGTTTCCGCGCTCCATTCAGATATACTGAAAAAAACCGTCTTCTCCGATTTTTATGCAACGGAACCGGAGAAATTCACAAACGTTACAAACGGTATAGACCACAGACGCTGGCTCTTATATTCAAACAAGGGGCTTTCCTCTCTGCTTGACGAATGTATAGGCACGGGCTACAGAACGAACACGGAGCTTTTGTCGGAATTTTCCAAATTCAGAGAAGACGACTGCGTGCTTGACAGACTTACCGAGATAAAAAAAGAAAACAAGATAAGACTGGCGGAATACGCAAAAGCGAAAAAGGGCGTGATTATAGACCCGAACTCCGTCTTTGACGTGCAGATCAAGCGTATGCACGAATACAAGCGTCAGCTTCTGAACGTCATACGCATAATATCGCTTTATAACGCCATACTTGAAAATCCGGATATGGATATGGTCCCTCAGACGTTCATCTTCTCCGCGAAAGCCGCGCCGGGTTATTATCACGCAAAGCAGATAATCAAGCTTATAAACCGCCTGAGCGCGGATATCGCAAAGCGTCCCGAATTCAAAGAAAAGCTGTCCGTCGCGTTTCTTGAAAACTACTGCGTATCGCTTGCCGAGATACTGATCCCATCGGCTGAAATATCGGAGCAGATCTCGTTATCCGGCAAGGAGGCGAGCGGTACCGGCAATATGAAGCTTATGATGAACGGCGCGGTCACGATAGGCACGCTTGACGGCGCGAACGTTGAGATGTACGAGGCGCTCGGCGGCAATTCGTTCTATCTGTTCGGTCTGACGGCAAAGGAGGTCGACGAGCTCTGGGCATCGGGTTACTCCTCCGCTTCGTATTACAACAAATCGGAAATACTGCAGGGCGTTATAAGGACTCTCAACCGCGGATTTGACGGCGTTTCGTTCTCCGACTTCTCGCAGTATCTGTTATACGCCAAGGGAATACCCGATCCGTATATGTGCTTTGCCGATTTTGCGTCATACAACGACACGCACAACAGAATGACGGAGGATATGAAGGACGAACGCAGATGGGCGCAGATGAGTTTGGACAACATAGCCGCGTCCGGCATATTCTCCTCCGACCGTTCCGTACGCGAGTACGCGGACAATATATGGCACATCAAACCGGTAGTTTGATCAAAAACCTGAGAATTCCAAGGATGTTTATATGATAAAATTATACGAAAAAGGCGTAAAGCTGAAAAACGGCGGATTTGAAGAAAGCGCGGACACCGCGTCAAGAGAAAAAACGATAGCTTACAAGATCCTGTACGCGCACAGCAAAACAAAGGGCGATAAGCTCAGAATAACATTTGACGCAATGGCGTCGCACGATATAACGTACGTCGGTATAATACAGGCGGCGAGAGCCACGGGCGCGCTGAAGGAATTTCCGATACCGTACGTTCTGACGAACTGCCACAACTCTCTTTGCGCGGTAGGCGGTACGATAAACGAGGACGACCACAAGTTCGGTCTGTCCGCGTGCGTAAAATACGGCGGTATATTCGTACCCGCGCACGAGTCCGTTATCCATTCGTATATGCGCGAAAACTACGCGGGCTGCGGCAAAATGATTATCGGCTCGGATTCGCACACAAGATACGGCGCGCTCGGCACGCTCGCGGTAGGCGAGGGCGGTCCCGAGCTTGTAAAACAGCTCGTGGGAATGACGTACGATATTGACGCGCCGCAGGTGATAGCCGTAAAGCTGACCGGCAAACCCGCGCCGGGCGTAGGTCCGCACGACGCGGCGATAGCTCTTATAGGCGCGGTGTTCAAAAACGGCTTTGTGAAAAACAAGGTGCTTGAATTCATAGGCGACGGCATTAAAGATCTGCCGATGGAATACAGAAACGGCATTGACGTAATGACGACGGAAACGGCGTGCCTCTCCTCCGTTTGGGAAACCGACGGAAAAACAAAAGAATATCTCGCAAAGCACAACAGAGCGGGCGAATACAAAGAATTGAAAGCCGAAGACGGCGCGTATTACGACGGAGTGGTCGAGCTCGATCTGTCTGAATTAGAGCCGATGATAGCCGTCCCGTTCCATCCGTCGAACGCCTATACGATACGCGAATTCAACGAAAACGCGGCGGATATACTCCACGGCGTTGAAAAGTACGCGAAAGAAAACTTAGGCGCCGCTGATTTTACTATAGCGAAAAAGATAAAAGACAAAAGACTGTTCGTCGATCAGGGCGTAATCGCAGGATGCGCGGGCGGCACGTTCGACAATCTCTGCGCCGCCGCCGATATACTCGACGGACAAAGCACGGGATGCGGTGAATTTGCGTTATCCGCGTACCCCGCAAGCCAGCCGGCTTACCTGCAGCTTATAAGGAACGGCGCGGCGGCGAAGCTTATGTCGGCGGGCGTGACGCTGCGCACGGCGTTCTGCGGTCCGTGCTTCGGCGCGGGCGACGTGCCGTCGAACGGCTCGCTTTCGATACGCCATTCAACGAGGAATTTCCCAAACCGCGAGGGCAGCAAACCCGGAAACGGTCAGTTCGCGGCGGTCGCGCTTATGGATGCGAGGAGCATCGCCGCCACGGCGAAAAACGGCGGCAGACTTACAGCGGCGACGGAGCTTGACGTAAAATATAACGATTACGAATATAAATACGACGATACGCCGTACAAAAACCGCGTTTACCGCGGTTACGGCAAAGCGAAGCCCGAAGCGGAGCTGAAATACGGTCCCGGTATAGCCGACTGGCCGAAAATACCGCCGCTTCACGAAGACGTGCTGCTTGAAGTCGCGGCGTACATCACCGATCCCGTCACGACGACGGACGAGCTTATCCCGTCGGGCGAGACGTCTTCGTACCGTTCCAACCCCTACAAGCTCTCCGAATTCACGCTTTCAAGAAAAGTTCCGGAATACGTGGGTCTTGCAAAGCGCGTAAGGGATATCGAAGCGAAACGCGAAAGCGGTGAGGACGTATTTGATAACGAATATAAATTCGTCTCCGACGCGCTCGGTTTCAAGCCGGATTTGAGCAAAACGCAGATAGGCTCGATAGTCTGTTCTCTCTGCCCGGGCGACGGCTCGGCGCGCGAACAGGCGGCGTCTTGTCAGCGCGTGCTCGGCGGCCTTGCGAACGTATGCGTCGACTACGCAACTAAAAGGTACAGAAGCAACCTTATAAACTGGGGTATGCTCCCGCTCAGATACGGTACGGAAAAAGTCCCCGCGCTTAAAGCCGGCGACGTGATATATATAAAAGGCGCCGCTGACGCGATAAGGAACAAAGTCTCAGAATTAAAAGGAATAATTATATATAAAGACGGAAAAACCGAAAATCTGCCGCTTCTCCTCCCTCCGCTCACGGACGAGGAGCGTGAGATCATCCTCTCCGGCTGTCTGATAAACAGCTGCGGAAAAAAATAAACAGAGTTCTCTTTATTTGTAATAATTCGAATTAACTTAACAAATTTTATATTGAATATATCTTACATAAGATATATAATGACTTGAAAAACATAAAAATTAAATATTTGGAGGAATTCAAAATGTCAGTAAGAGTTGCAATTAACGGTTTCGGCAGGATCGGACGCCTCGCGTTCCGTCAGATGTTCGGCGCAAAGGGCTACACCGTAGTCGCCATCAACGACTTAACGAGCCCCGCAATGCTCGCTCAGCTTCTCAAATATGATACCGCGCAGAAAGGCTACTGCGGCGTTATCGGCGAGAACAAGCACACCGTCACTTCCAAAGAACCCGAATACGCGGAAGACGGCAAGACCGTTGTAAAGCCCGGCTCCATCACGGTAGACGGCAAAGAGATCACTATCTACGCAGAGCCCAAGGCGGCTAACCTCCCCTGGAAGAAGCTCAGAGTCGACGTCGTTCTCGAATGCACCGGTTTCTATACCAGCAAGGCTAAATCTCAGGCTCACATCGACGCGGGCGCCAAGAAGGTCGTTATATCCGCTCCCGCCGGCAACGATCTGCCCACGATCGTTTACAACGTAAACAACAACGTGCTGAAGCCCGAAGATACCATAATCTCCGCCGCATCCTGCACGACCAACTGCCTGGCTCCCATGGCTAAGGCTCTGAATGACGCTTTCCCGATAGTTTCCGGTATCATGACGACCGTTCACGCCTACACAGGCGACCAGATGATACTTGACGGTCCGCACAGAAAGGGCGATCTGCAGAGAGCCCGCGCCGGCGCCGCCAACATCGTTCCGAACTCCACCGGCGCCGCCAAAGCGATCGGTCTCGTTATCCCCGAGCTGAACGGCAAGCTCATCGGCTCCGCTCAGAGAGTTCCGGTAGTTACCGGCTCCACCACGATCCTCGTAGCGGTCGTTAAGGGCAAGGACGTCACCAAAGAGGCTATCAACGCCGCTATGAAGGCTCAGTCCTCCGAATCCTTCGGCTACACCACCGAGAAGCTCGTTTCGAGCGACGTTATCGGTATGACCTACGGTTCTCTCTTCGACGCCAACCAGACGATGGTAACGAAGATAGACGACGACACGTATCAGGTACAGGTCGTTTCGTGGTACGACAACGAAAACTCCTACACCAGCCAGATGGTCAGAACGATCAAATACTTCGCAGAGCTCAAATAATTCAAAACGATACAAAAATGACGCGCCCCGTGCGCGTCATTTTTATATTATTCCGTTCGGAAAACTGCACGCTTAAACGAAAATCCGATAAAGCGCTGACTGCTTTTATCTTATGAAACGTCATTTCAAAAGCATACTCATAAATCGTTTCGTAAACGTACGCTCTGAGACGGCGGTGACTACCTCGGCGTTGTAGTTGTCTATCTTAGGCATGGATTCATACGTTCTGCCCTGCTGATAGAATATGACCTGACCGTACGTCTCGTTGTTTTCCGTGCAGACGTGGCAGTGACATTTTGAGGTAGACTGCACGTAATCGTCCCAGACGGCGGCGGCGAGGGCTACGGCGTCGGGAAGGTCGACCATATGAACTCCGCGCGTGTCGTAGTTGAACTGCAGAAGCACCTTTGTCGCCTGCTCCAGGAATTTTCCGGCTTCGTTGCCCTTTGACAGCGCCAGAAGCTCCGCCTCGTCGAGGCCTATTTCGCCCGCACACATATCAAAGCCTATG
>CACZOH010000054.1 GCA_902782785.1 uncultured Ruminococcus sp.
ACGGATTTTACCGTCCGCTATTCGATAGACGGAGACGGTATGGTTTTCGTTTTCTATAACGACGCGCCCGTTTCCGGCGCCGTCGTTTTGATGGAAGTCAGATTCAGGATACTTGAGGGAGAGCCCGGCGACGCCGTGACCGTAAGGACCGGTTCGCCCGTATTGTCGGACGGCAGGCTTGAGGTGACGCCGCCCGTGTCTGAATACGCCTGCACGCTGACCGAGGGCGTACACAGCGAGACCGAAACGGACGCGGCGACAGACGCCGGCACGGATACGGCAACAGACGCCGAAACGGACAGGCAGACGGACTCCGTCACGGAAAAACAGACGGAGACGGAAAAGGAATCCGGAACCGAAACGGAAACGGCGCCCGTGACCGAGCCCCGGACGGAGACCGGGGTCGAAACGGTAACGGAGACGGAAACGGAAACCGAGACCGAAACGGAGCCCCGTGACGATACGGAAACGGAGACGGAAGCGGAGACAGATACAAAAGCCGTGACCGAAACCGAAAAAGAAACGACGACGCCCGAAACGGAGCCGGTAAATCGGGAAAAAGGACGCTTCTCGAGCTTTATTTCCGTTGCCGCCGTGGTCGCCGCCTCATTCGCTCTCTCAGCCGGCGGTTGGCTGCTCTGTGAAAAACTGAAAAACAAAAAGGCGGTTTAAACCGCCGATACGTAAAACGGACGGCTGCTTCGGGCAGCCGTCCGGCTTTTTATATCGGAAAATGATCGAGAAAGACGGATTTAAGGTTCTTCAGCGAGGTGTTCAGCACGTTGTCTATCAGAATTACGCCCATTTCTTTTGCGCGTTCCTTCACGGGATCGAACGCCGGCTCGGAGCAGATAAGGACGGGAACGGCGAATTTGCCGCCGTACTGCTCCGCCATCGTAAGGATCTCATACAGGTATTCCTTCGTCGGCTTCGTGCATTTGCAGCTGCAGAGCACAAGGCGGTTTTTATATACCGCGGTCAGATCTATCTCGTTTCTCGGATCGCCTTTTCTCTTTGTTATCAGGCCGTCAAGGTCTATGAGCACACCCGACGCGGCGTCAGTGAACGCGCCGCACTCCACGGCGGCGAGGCAGGAGTAAAGCTCAAGCGCCGTGCCGCTCTTTTCATACATTTCTATCGTTTTCGCCCTGGGGCAAAGATCGTATTCAAGATACGTTTTGCACTTATCGTCAACGTATATCCTGTCGTTTTTTATTATACCGCGCTTGCGCAGAAGCGGTATGAGACGCTCGCAGGTTTTTCTGTCGTCGCTTCTCGTAAGCTTTTTCATAACGTGGCTGCCGTCGCGCCTGTTCGGCATACTGCAGAATCTGTTCCAGTCAGCCGTACAGCCCTTTACCGTGTCCCACATGCGCGATATCTCCGTGCGCAGACCCGCGTTATCGCGTATATCCGCCGCCGTCTTGGAGCTTGATATCACCGCGCCGCCGGACAGGCTTATTATCTCGTCCGCGGATAGCCGGCGAGCCGGCTTGTTGTCGCACAGCTCCGGATACTGTATATGCTCCTCACCGTTTGATATATCGTAAAATGAGATGCTGACGTTCTTTTTATCGCAGGTTCCGGCAAGTATCCCGGACGCGGCGGAAAAAAGCTCGTGCCCGCCCGTCAGGTCTATAACGTATTCGTTCGCCCCGCCTATTATCTCGTACAAAAGCCTGTAAGCGCCGCTCAGAGTTTTGTCCGGTACGGTGAGAAATACGGTCTGAGCTCCGAATTTGCCCGATATTATCGTATCGAGCACCTCCGCGCGCCGTCCGTTCCCGCTGTCCTCCTCAAAACCGATAAAATACACGCGGTCATATTTGCCGTACAGAAAAGGAGAAACGTTTTTTATGTTTTCCTCGCATAAAAATTCTATAAGTATCTTCATACATACCTCCCGCGCACTAAGTATATTATAGTATAAATTTGTAAAAAGTCAATACGGCTTATTGACTTTATGCGCCTTTTGTTGTATAATATTTTCAGTTTTAGGATCGGCAGGTGATAAATATGCAAATCAACGCGGCTTTACCTACGGAAGGCAAAACAGAAAAGACGGGAAGAGGAAGCTTTTTCCGTGTGCCGGAATTCAAGGTTTCGGGAGCTTTTGGCTCCTCCATGGTGCTTCAAAGGGATAAAGAAATAAAGATATACGGCTTTTCGGATAAGGACGGAACCGTCGTATGCGGCGAGTTTGACGGCGAGACGGTGAAGGCCGTCGTATCGGATAAGGCTTTCACTCTCACGTTTTCGCCGCGTCCCGCGTGCGGCACGGGAAAAACGATGCGCATATACGACGACAGAGGAAACGAGGCGGTGTTTGACGACGTGCTTACGGGCGACGTATGGATCATCGGCGGTCAGTCTAACGCCGAGCTGAATCTGCGCTTCGTATCCCCGGACGATCTGCCGGCGGAGTTTGACGAAAACGGAAAATACAGACTTTTCATGCAGACGCAGGCGTATCCTTTTGCTCACCCCGAGCTTTGCGCCGAGCCTCAGCCAGACGTTATCTGTCCGGACTGGCGCTGGAGGCTGCCCGGCGCCGAGGCGTCGCTGTCGTTTTCCGCCATAGGATATTTCATAGCCGGAAAGCTTTATGAAGAGACCGCGGTGCCGATAGGAGCGATAAATATGTCCGCGGGCGGAGCGTGCATCAAAGAACTGATCCCGTCCGCGCTTGCGGACGAGCTCGGATACACGGACGGTGCAAACGTTTGCAGAAGCGGCTATTACAACACGCTTATACATCCGTTTGAAGGCATTTCGTTCAAGGGCATGGTCTTTTTCCAGGGGGAAAGCGAGGGAATATGGCGGGAGCGCGCGGAAGCGTACGATACGGAGCTTACGCGCCTTGTGGAAGACGAAAGAGAGCGCTTCGGCTTTGAATTTCCGTTCTACAACGTTCAGCTGTCGTCGTACAGAAGCGAGGGCAAGCAGTATTTCCCGTTTCTTGAAACGGTGAGGGTAAGACAGTTCGACGCGGCGGCAAAGATCAGAAACAGTTACTTAACGGTCGATATGGACCTTGGCTCTCCGCCCGAATGGGGCGATTTTGCGCATTCGCCGAAGAAAAAACCGCTGTGCGAACGCATAACCGCGCAGATACTCGCCGCGGAATACGGAATAGGTGAGCTTTCAGACGCAAATCCCCCGTCGCCCGTTTCGGCTTCGGTTTCGGGCGATAACGTCGTGATAAAATTCAAGGACGTGTCAAACGGACTTGAAAGCAGAAACGGAACGGATGCGGTAAACGGCTTTTCCTTCGGAGAATTCGGCGCGTTCACGGACGCGGAGGCGAGAATAACGGGTAAAGACGAAATAACCGTAAAGGCGCCCCGCGGCGCGGATAAAGGTTACGTGAATTACGCTTACGCAAGCGATATAAACGACAAAAACGCGGAGCTTATCAAATCAAACGGTCTTCCTTGCCCCGCATTCAGAATAAAAACCGTATAGGAGATTGAAGATGAAAAAAAAGGTATGTTTACTTCTTGCTCTGACGTTTGTCACGGCATCATTCTTCGCCTGCTCGGGCACGCCGGAAACGACGTCGGAGTCCCTGACCGATCCCGTGACGACGGAGGAGGTCACGACCGTGGAGATCACGACCGAAGAGATCACAACGGAGGAGGTCACAACGGAGGAGGAGACCGAGCCCGAGGAGACGATACCCGAGTTCATCGTCGTTGAGGACGAGGAGGCGACTCTCACTCTGCCGAGAACGTTCGGCTCGCATATGGTGCTTCAAAGAGACGCGGAAATACGCGTATTCGGCAAATCGAACAGGGACGGGGCGGTCATACGCGGCACGTTCAAGGAGCAGACCGCATACGCCCTGGTCAAAAACGGGGAGTTCACGCTGAAGTTCGCGCCGGAGCCCGCGTCCGCGGAGCAGGCTGAGCTTACGGTAGAGGACGACAAGGGAAATTCCGTTAAATTCGAGGACGTGCTCGTAGGCGACGTGTGGCTTATCTCGGGACAGTCCAACGCAAACATAAGCCTTCTCGAAATAGGCGGCGGACTTAAAAGATTCCCGACTTTTGATGAAAATGAAAATATGCGTATCTTTATGCAGAGACCGGATTATTATCTGGACAATCCGAAGCTTGTCAAGGATCCCTGCGACGATTTTCCGGACCCTAACGTAAGGTGGAAAAAGCCCGACAAGGCGGCGTCGCTTGAGTTTTCGGCGCTCGGCTTCTTCTTCGGACGCCGGATGTCGTCCGATCTCGGCATACCGGTGGGCGTCATAAACATAGCCGCGAACGGCGCGCAGATACAGGAGCTTATGACAAAGGCGGCTGCCAAGAGAGTAAAGCTCACGACGTCTTACAAGGTTAAGCCCGGCGGCTTCTTCAACGGTATGGTTCATCCGTTCGTAGGCATATCGTTCAAGGGGATGGTGTTCTTCCAGGGCGAAAGCGAAGGCGGAATGGACAGCACGGCAAAGAAATACGACGAGTATTTAAAGGAATACGTCGCCGATATGAAAAATCAGTTCGGGTTTGATTTCGCGTTTTACGCGATACAGCTGTCAAGCTATTCAAAAGCAAGTCAGGCAGGCTTCGGACGCGTCAATTACGTCCGTTTCGGACAGTATCAGGCAATGGCGGATATGGGCAGCGAGAATTTACTGCCCTCGTATGATCTGCGCTCTCCCGATAATTATTTCGATTATATGCATTCTCCCAAAAAAGAGGAGACGGCGGACCGCGTTGCCGATCTTGTGCTCGCAAAGGAATACGGCATAGGCGACAAGAACGATTTTCTCGCGCCGATGCCCGAAAAGATAACTCTTTCGGAGGATAAAACGACGGTAACCGTAAAATTCAAAAACGTGCGCGACGGGCTCGTATCAAAGAGCGGAACCGAAAGCGTCAACGGCTTTTACGTCGGCACGGAGAAAAAGCTGAAGGCGGCGGAGGCGGAGATAGTATCAAAGGATACCGTTCTCGTACACGTTCCCGCGGACGCGGAGACGGAAAAGATAGCTTATGCGTTCGACGTTGTGATAAACGAGCAGAATACGCAGCTGTATAATTCCGGAAATATGCCCGCGCTCGCGTTCTGGCAGGATCTGTAAAATTTAATAATGATAAAACCGACCGAAGTAAGGAGCATATCCGCGCTTCGGTCGGGTTTTTTCGTTTGAATCCGTCAGACGTACGGAATATATTTCACGCGATCCCGCTATGATAATTCATATTTCAATGATACAATGAATACAAATAAATCTTATGTGGAGACTGTTATGAAAAGGATTTTTTCCCTGTTTACCGCAGCGCTTTTCATCCTGTCCGTTTTCACCGCGGCGCCTCTGACGGCGACGGCGGCGTTTATCGGTCAACTTGACGCGCTTTACGTAAACGCGGACGTTTTTCCGACGGGCGCGGATATGAAGGAGCAAAAGAGCCTTACGATAAACCCGGGCGACCGCGTTTACATCCTCGGCTGGATAGCGTTTTCAAGCTCTGACGGTTTGAAAGAGATAAAATACGCTACAGACGGCAAGGAATACGGCTGCTCCGATACGTACAGAGACAGATCGGACGTCGCCGCGGCGGGAATTGCCGTTTACG
>CACZOH010000055.1 GCA_902782785.1 uncultured Ruminococcus sp.
ACGGCGAATATCGGAAGACCCAGCCACCTGTTAGTGACTATTTTGTCTATCTTATCGCTTTTTGTGAGTTTTTTGATCTCTTTCTTTTTATAGCAAGACTTTATGACTTCCGCTATGTAAACGTATCTTTCGTTTGTTATAATGCTTTCCGCGTCGTCGTCAAGCTCTTTTTCAGCCGCTTTTATATCTTCCTCGATGTGATCGAGCGTTTCTTTCGGTATGTTCAGCTTTTCAAGCACTTTTTCGTCGCGCTCGAATATTTTTACCGCATACCACCTCTGCTGCTCCTCGGGAAGATCGTGGACGACGGCTTCCTCAATGTGAGCGAGCGCGTGCTCCACGGGGCCGGAAAAGCTGTGCTGAGGTATCGTCTTTCCGTTTTTCGCCGCGTTGATCGCCGCCTCCGCCGCCTCGGCTATACCGGTTTCCTTCAGCGCCGATATTTCAACGACGGGACAGCCCGTCTGACGCGAAAGCTCTGTAAGGTCTATTTTGTCGCCCTCTTTTTTAACGAGGTCTATCATATTTATCGCTACGACCACGGGGATACCGAGCTCCGTCAGCTGGGTTGTAAGATAAAGGTTTCTTTCAAGGTTCGTACCGTCGACGATATTGAGTATCGCGTCGGGGCGTTCGCCTATAAGGTAATTTCTCGCCACGACCTCTTCAAGCGTATACGGGGAAAGCGAGTAAATACCCGGCAGGTCTGTTATTATCACGCCGTCGTGCTTTTTAAGCTTGCCCTCCTTCTTCTCCACCGTAACGCCGGGCCAGTTTCCGACGAATTGATTTGAGCCCGTGAGGGCGTTGAAAAGCGTTGTTTTACCGCTGTTTGGGTTGCCCGCAAGGGCTATTCTTATGTCCATAACGTGTCCTTTCTGCTCATTTTGAGCTTTGAGCGGTTAGCGTTTGCTAACCGTCGCCGAAAAAAAATTATTCAACCTCGATCATTTCCGCGTCGGCTTTGCGGATAGACAGCTCGTAACCGCGCACGGTTATCTCGACCGGATCGCCGAGCGGCGCGACCTTGCGAACGTAAACGGGCGTACGCTTTGTAATGCCCATATCCATAATGCGTCTTTTCACGGCGCCTTCTCCGTGCAGCTTAACGACCGTCACGGTCTCGCCTATTTTTGCGTCTCTTAACGTTTTCACCGTTTTTCCTCCTTAAACCATGAT
Organism: uncultured Ruminococcus sp.; assembly: GCA_902782785.1. GTDB lineage: Bacteria > Bacillota > Clostridia > Oscillospirales > CAG-272 > UBA1248. The sequence continues at coordinate 1,180 of CACZOH010000055.1, forward strand.
TTTTCTCGCCAGCTCATCGCTCAGGGCGACACGGGCTTCTTTTACTTTTACGATAACGTTATTGCCGAGCGTATTGACTATCGTCACCTCAGCTCCGACGTTGAAACCGAGATTTTCAAGATGCTGTCTCACCTCGGGTGTTCCGCCTATTTTTTTGATTATCTGAGGCTCGCCCGTGTCCGATAAACAAAGCGGTATCATAATGTCCTCCGTCAAAATCGTCCGGTTTGTGCCGACCGACTCTTTGAATTTCGGTTAGCGATGACTAACCGATTAGCTTAAAAATACGGTTAGCATTCACTAACCGCCTTATATTATATCCTCGCGGCGTCCGTTTGTCAATAGTTTTTTACAAAAAAATCCGTGATTTACGAAAATTTTTTCAAGTTACGTATTGAAAAAGGCGCGAATATAAGGTATAATGAGTGTGATTTGAAAAAAGGAGAAAAAGCCATGACCGTACGCGAATCCGGTGAAATGTACCTTGAAACGATATATATCCTGTCGCAAAGCTCTTCGGGCGTCCGCGGTATAGACGTCGGCGCGTATATGGGCTTTTCAAAGCCGTCCGTCAGCCGCGCCATCGGAGTGCTGAAAAAAGAAGGTCTCGTCACAACGGACGATCAGGGATTTATCAGACTGACGGAGACGGGTATGAAAAGAGCCGAGGTCATATATGAAAGACACACTCTGCTGACACGCCTGCTTATAAACATAGGAGTCGACGAAAAGACCGCCGCGGAAGACGCGTGCAGGATAGAGCATTATATAAGTGAAGAGACGTTTGAGGCGATCAAAAACCACGTCAGAAAATACGGCAAAAAATGAATTGACGAGGTCCCCGAAGGGACCCCGTTTTTTTATTTGCTCTTCACCGCTTTTCTTATCACGTCCGCCGTCTGCGCGGCACAGCGGCGGTAACCCTCGTCCGTCAGATGAAGCAGATCTTTACATTTATAATAATACTTATCTTTCAGACAAAGCGAGTACAGGTCGTTTACGGCGACGCCCTCACGGAGAAAGAATCCGACCGCGGCGCCGTTATACTCCTTTACCCATTCGTCTTTATATCCGAAGCCTTTGATATCCGCGCCCGCGACCTCTTTCGCCTTCTCCTCCGGAAGGATGGGCGTTGTGGTCGCAAAGACGGGTACGGCGCCGTTATTTCTTATTTCCGCAAGTATCCTGCCTAAATAACGAACGTACTCGTCTATCGGATGTATCGCCGTTTTCATCGGCGCCTCGATATTCATATCCCAGTAGCCGTTGTTGAAATGAACGACGTCAAAACGTCCGTAATTTTTGAAAAACTGATTTGCCTGCCAGAGCGTATACGCGGCAAAGCGTCCGTTATCGGTATCGTCATACAACACCTCAAATTCGCCGGACAGTATTTCTTTTACGTAGCCGTCGTATCCCATTCTTATGGAATCGCCGAGAAGGAGCGCTCTTTTCATTTTTATTTATCCTTTTTTATGTTTATTCCGCGCCGTGATTTTACAGCGCCCCCGTCCGTATTTTCCGGACAGGGGCGTTTGCGTATATGATTACTCCAGGGTTCCGTATTTTGCCGCGGCTTCGTCGATCGTCATCTCACCTTTTCCGACGTAGAAAGACGCAAGTCTTATCTGTACGGTCAAGGGATCCGTGATGCCGAGCACCTCGGGCGATATGATGCGCTCCGACGGGACGCTGCCGAAGGGAGCGTAGACCGAGTCGAAGGACAGATCGGACGTGGGCGTTACAAGACGCTTTACCGACGCCATATTGTTAAGTTCGTCTTTTCTGATAAGGAATCTGATGAACTCGTTTGTCATATCGAGATCATTGCAGCTCGTGTTGACGGAAAACTCCACGGAAGGGCTGTCGATGAAGTATCCTCCCTCTTCCGTTGCGGCTATGGGAGAAAACGTGTAGTCAAACGGTGCGTTTGTGAACGCCTCGGACTGTTTTTCACGCTTTTTCGTTCCGGAAACGGTATCTCCGGTGCATATCATCATAGGCACGTCGCCTTCAAAGAACCGGAGTATGACCTTTGTATAGTTGTCCTCTATCTTATCGCACTCGGAAAGGTCTACGCAGCCGTTGTCAATAAGCTTCTTGACCGCCTCAAGCGCGGGCTTCATATATTCTCCCGCGGAGGGATCGAGCTTGTTTGCGTTCTGCAGCGCTTCACTGTTTTTGGAAAGCGTAGCAAGGAAAATCGGATATGCCACCGTATTCATGAGGCAGCTTGACGATTTGACGCTGTAACCCATCATCGGGTTCTTATAGCCCTTGTTTTTAAACTCCCGGCATACGGAAAGAAGCTCCGTCAGATTCGTCGGGACCTTAAGGTTTTCCTTTTTGAACAGGTCATTGTTCACAAGCATACCGTAAGTCCTTGAGAAAACGGGCACCATCATAACGTGTCCCTCCGCGTCGCGGTTTATAAGACCGGAGCGGATGCATTTCAGATCAAGTCCGAGCTTCGGATCGGAAAGGTCCTCCGCAAGCGCAAACACGTCCTTATATTTCTCGTTTCCGATCATCCACGCGTAGGAGAAGAAAATGTTCGGCTTGTCGTTGCCCTTGAGAGCCGTGACAAGCGTGTTGTTGTAGTCGTCAAGCTTCACATAGCTGAGCTTCACGTTCGGATAGAACTCGTTGAACCTGTCAAACTCCGCCTCAAGCGCTTCAAAGTTGTCATAGCTTCCCGCTACGGTGATGCTGCAGCTTGCCGCGGTATCGAGAGCCGGCTTGAATACGGCTGATTGTTCGTTCGCCGCGGGTCCGCAGGCGGACAGCGCCGCAAACGTGCAGATGACTAAAATGATACAGATAAGCTTTTTCATGATTTCTTTTCCTCCTTGATCTTTCTTATCTCTTTGATCACAAGCTTGATATCTATCGGTTTTGCTATATGTCCGTTCATACCGGCGTCGATACACTCGGCGACGTTTTCCGAGAACGCGTCCGCCGTCATGGCGATTATCGGTATGGAAGACGCCCACGGATCGTCAAGCGCGCGGATATTCCTTGTGGCGTCAAGTCCGTTCATCTCCGGCATATGTACGTCCATAAAGACAAGATCGTAGTCTCCGTCTTTTGCATTTTTGATTTTGTCAACGCAAACGCGTCCGTTTTCGGCGCGCTCAGAGGTCACGCCGAACATACCGAGCAGGGCGGAAATGATCTCCCAGTTCACCTCGTTATCCTCGGCGACGAGCACGTTCATACCGCTGATATCCGAATAGTCGCTTTCGGTCTCCGCGGACTGTACCGCGGTACCAAGGACCTCGTTTATCTTATCGTAAAGCGTTGAGCGGAAGAGCGGTTTGCTGACAAAGCCGTTCGCTCCGGCTTCATTCGCCGCGTCCTCTATTTCCGAGCTGTCATATGCGGATATCAGAAGTATTGGAACGCCGGAGCCTACCTCAGCGCGGATCCTGCGTATCGTTTCTATACCGTCGATACCCGGCATTTTCCAGTCGAGTATCACTACGTTATAATCGCGTCCCGCATCATGACGCTGTTTGATCATGTCGACGGCTTCCTCCGCACTGCCGGCGCATTCCGCCTTTGTTCCGAGGGATTCAAGCGTATCGGCCGCGGTCTCAAGAAGTATCTCGTCGTCGTCGACTATAAGCACGTCGATGGGATCGAGCATCATATCGTCTCTCTGTCTCTCGGCGGCGGGAAGATCGAGTATAACGGTAAACGTCGTACCCTTACCCTGCTCGCTCTGACAGTCTATGGTGCCTCCCATAAGGTCCACCATCTGTTTTGTTATGGCAAGTCCGAGACCCGTACCCTGGATGCTATTTACTCT
>CACZOH010000056.1 GCA_902782785.1 uncultured Ruminococcus sp.
AGAGCGCCGATGTATTCGGGCTTGTTGTGCGCCACACCGTATAAAAACGCTCTTGCCGCTTCCTTTTTATCAATACTTTTCACAAGTTCCTTTGCGTATCTTACCGCCTTTTCGTGCGGGTATTTTTTCTCGCACAGCTTCAGAGTTCCCTCGGCAATGGCGGGAAAATATTTGTCCGTCGGCGACAGCCAGAAATCCCTGAAACGCAGGCCGCTGAAGTCCTTAAGCAGTTTAAGCGACCGCGCTTTATCACACGGCCTGCACGGCTCTTTTTCGTACTTTTTTACGTTCTCGGACAAATCCGCCTCCGCGTCAAAGCCGTGCCGTTTCTCCGCCGCGCGCCTCGCGCCCGGAAGCCAGAACATTTGCTCCATTTCGTACACGTCTTCTCTGTTATAAATCTTTTCTTCTTTCATTTTTCCTCCGTTATTTCGAGTTCTTGTGGGGTCGCCCACCCGCGAACCCTCACCGATCGCCAGTGCGCCCCCTCAATCTCTATTGGAGATTGTGGGAGGGGAACAGGGGGTTTGGGGGTTGACGAGCCTTGCGCTTCCAAAGGGGTTCCCCGACGCGAACTTGAGAGCGTTGGGGGTTCCCGCCGGTGGAAGATCAAGCAAGGCGAGGAAAGCGCAGCGGTCGAAAGAAATCAAGTTAAGCCTCGGCAGAGGCACGCAGATTTCTTCGGGCACCGCAAGCGGGCTTGAGGAGTGGCCCGGGGTTCCCCGCCGCGAAAAGCGGTGGGGGTTCACGGGTGGGCGATCCCCAAATTCGTTGCGTCAGCAACACCTTTTTACAAAAACAAAAGGCGGAAGATTCCGCCTTGTTGTATCAGTTGTCCGCGTTCGGGTCTACCGCGACGTATGACAAAAGCTTATCGGCGTCAGAGACGAGCTTTCTTATCATCGAGCGGAGGACGTAGAATTCGCCCTTGTCGTTTATCGTCATAAAACAGCGGCGCTCCGAATACGAATAGAATTTATACGTTCTGACGGACTTGTCCCTGAATGTGACCTCAAGCGTCAGAAGCAGGGCTCTTTCGCTGTCCGCGGGCTCCTCGACGAAGTCCTCGCGGTTCACGCTCAGTATCGTCTGATAGAACTTCCTGAAATTTCTTATGCCGTGATTCGTTCCGACTTCCTTGTCGTCGCCCTTGAAGACCGTTCTGCCGTTTGCGCTCTCGACGGCGACAAGATCGTCGCCCGTTCCCGTCAGCTCAAAGTCGTACGCTTTGTCAGCCGTTTCTATCTTTATGCGGCTCACCTTGTCTATATTTACGCTGAAAACGGGCTTGTCAAGATAGTCCATAAGCGGCCAGTCGAGGAACGATAAGGACGAAGCTTCCATCCTCGCTATCGTATCGAACAGCATCGAGGCGACGTAATAGTATTCCGACCCGTCCTCTCCGTGCTGTTTTTCGGAAATGGACACCATAACGTCCATATCTCCCTCCGTCTTGGACCTGTACGTGTAGTACACGTCGTGAGCGGGTTTTGCAAGCCCGTATTTTTCCGCGATCTCGGGCTTCATCACGTAATCGTATTCCTCCTCGCCCTTCTCGTTGAGGACAGGATCTCCGTTTTCGTCCTTGAGCTTGACCACGTCGTAAATATTGTATTCAAGCAGCTCCGAACCCGTCATATTGACTATCTGACCGAGAAGCGACGTCATTTTCTGCGTTGACGCGTCGTATTCCACGGGCTGCGTCACAACGTACGGCACCGTCACGCCGTACTGCTCCACGCCGGGCACGTTCGCCTCCGCATCCTGATATCCGATCCTTGCGAAAAGCTCGCCGTTCTTCAATATTATTATATGGGAGATATTCGTAAGATACGAGTTGTCCTCTATCGGATACGTGAGTATCGGCGTGAGGAGCGATTTTACGTCCGCAAGAAGCGTGTCCTTGATCGACTGCTCAAGTATATAGACTATATCTCTGCCGTCCACCATACAGTAGTAGTATTTTTCCGTCAGGGACGGTTTTCCGATATAGATTTTATATGACTTTGCGGGATTGTCGTCGGTTTTTCTCGTCGTTATGATATAATACGCTTTATCGTCGTTTTCGCCGAGTCCGTAATCCTCAAGCGGGGCGCGCTCCTCGCCCGGCAGAAATCTGTCGGAGATTATCGGGAAGCCCGCCGCCACGACGAGCTGAGAGAAAAGCTCCTCGTTATACGGCGTCCCCTCGAGCCCGAGGAAGCAGAAAGCCCCGTGTTCGGCGTTATAATACGCCGTATAGTCTCCGTAGCTGTTATGGACCTCGATCGACTGGATCTGCTCACGCGGGATCTGTCCGAACATCAGAACGCGCTTGCTTCCGGACAGCGCCTCGTCATAGTACAGCTCGGGCGGCTGTTCCACCGTCGTTTTGAACCAGCCGGGCGCGAATATCGCGACGAGCAGGACCGCGGCGGCTATGACCGCGGAGATGACTATGATGAGCGTGATCTTTTTGGAGCTCTCCGTCTTCGTCTTCTTCTCCGTGTCGGCTTTTTTCGTCTTGCCGAACGTGGAAAGCTTCATTTTGGGCGGCTCCTCTTCCTCCCCGGCGCCGAGATCCTCTCCGTATTCGGAGTATTCCCCGCCGTACATTATTTTGTGCAGCTCGGAATCCGTCTCGTTTATTTCCTCGTCGGGATTCTGTATCTCTTCTTCCTCTCCGACGTTTGTTTTTTCGTTATCTGTCATATCAGTGTCTCTTTCTTCTTACCACGACGACCGTGCCTATGCCGAGCGTTACGACGGGCATCACGACCGCGAGAACTATCGTCCAGCCTCTTACGGCGTTGCTCGTAACGGATGTCAGACCGTAATCCTCAAGACGCTTGTAGTCTATATTGACGGGCATCTTGATAAGCGGTATCCTCGTGAGCAGGACGTTTAAAATTCCTCTGTTTGCGTACGCCTGCGAGCCGCAGTATTTGAGCATTTCGGGACATCCGCACGTCAGAACGTACGAATAATAATCCTCGTTGTTTTCGTATTTCAGCTTGCTCGAGACGACAAACAGGTCGAAGCCGTCCGCTTTCCCGACGTCGGACGGGCTGAGAACGTCCGTATCCGACGCGTACGCCTTCGCCTGCGGCGAGGTGCGGAACGAGCTTGTTATCATCATGGACGACGTTTCGTCCCTCTCGGAGAAAAGTATCTGCACGGGCGCGGCGTGCTGGAATTTCGTGCGCAGATTTCTGTAATTCTGCTGTACGGAAGCGCCGAGCCCCTCTGTCGTATAGACGACCGAGAAGCTTCTGTTGTCCGCGGAAAGCGTGTTTACGCCGTCCTCTATCGTGTGCGTCGTCCGTACCCTGACGCCCCATTCCTCAAGATAGTGGCTCAGGTTCGTGTATTCGTAGCCCGTCGGTCCGAGAAACACCATTATCGAGCCGTGGCGCGAGACAAAGTCCGCTATCCTGTCAAGCTCGCTCGTGCCCTCAAGCGACGAAAGCTCTTTTCCTATAAAATCGCGCTGCGGGTCGAGTATGACGACAAGGCGGCAGTCCGGATCGAGCTCCTCTTTGGCGAGGTCTGAATATTTTATCCTGAAGCCCAGCTCGTCGAACATATTCATAAAGTCGACGTACTGGTTGTTTTTGTCGGACGGCGCTTCGCCTATCGGCTCTCCGTGCCCCGTCGTGAAGACGACAACGGGCTGTTCGACGCCCGCAAGCTGCAGAAACGCGAGCAGGAAGCGGCGTTCGCCGTTGAAGCCGACCGTTTTGTTGTCGGACGTCGTGAAGAACGAATTGAGCGAATATACGAGCGGGAGCGCGGCTTCCTCTCCGTTTTCGCCCTCGTACGTGCTTTCTATTATGACGTTGGAGGACAGCCATTCCGTACCCGCCGTCAGCTGTTTGTATTTTTCAAACTGCGCGGGATATTTGAACGAGTCGAAATATTCTACGGTTATATCGGGTATCTCGTTATTCGCGTCCTCCTCTTTGGACGCCTTGCTGAACTGTGTGGCGGTCAGATACACCATGAACATCTGGGCGTTTGCGCGTATCGTATCCTCGGGGACAGCGAATTTTATCGTTATGGGCGCCTTTACCTGTTTAAGATACTCTTTCGCCGTATCGGAAAGAGTGAATATGCCGGAGCCCGTCAGGTCGACATAAAGGTTGTTCGTCCTTATCACGGACGTTATTATCACGTTTGCGATTATCACCACGGCTATAACGACCGCGGAAAGAGCGACGGACAGACCGCCGTATTTGAGGCGGCGTTTGAGCTGTATTTTCTTCGCCTGAGTTTCGGCGGCGTTTACGTTTTTGTTTTTCATTATCCGTTACCGTCCTTTCTTCATCAGGCCCAGCGCCGCCGCTCATAAACGCGGACGGTGAGGAAGAGGAATACGAAGGATATCGAAGCGTAGTACACGAGCGCCGACCAGTCTATGACGCCGTACGTAAAGTACGTAAAGCGGTTGAAGACGGAGAAGAAGTCGAGCACGGCGCGCAGCGGCGCGAAGCCGATGCCGCTCGAATACATACCGATAACGAGGAACAGCGCTATCGCGGCTATCGTCGTCACCGCGGCGACAAGCTGGTTTTCCGTCAGGCACGACATGAACACGCCGACCGCTATGAACGCGGAGCCCACGAGCAGGACGGAGATCACGTTGCCTATTATGACCGCCGTGTTCTGATTGCCGTAAAGGTAAAGCGGTATCAGGTTGACGCAGGAGATAAGGAACGTTGAGACGAAGACCGTCAGCGCCGCAAGGAATTTTGCGGAAACTATGCCGAGAAGCGAAACGGGGCTCGTCAGAAGCAGGACCTCGGTACGAAGACGCTTTTCATCCGCAAACAGCTTCATCGTAAGAAGCGGTATAAGGATGGCGAAAGCGATCATTACGAACGTATAATACGTCGTGACGTTCGCGTTCTCGCCCTGAGACAGCGTGGTAAGCACAAAGATTACGCTTGACACGAGTAAGAATGTGGCGATGAAAACGTAGCCGATGAAGGTGGTGAAATACGCCTTCATCTCACGTTTGTATACAGCAAGCATGATGTTTCCTCCTTATTTCGTCAACGCTATGAAAATGTCTTCAAGCGACGCGCCGACCGTGCTCATCTCAAGTATCGGCCAGCGTTTTTCCGCAAGCGCGTAGAATAAAGTTTTGCGCAGATCATAACCCTTTTTGCACTGCACCATGAAAAGCGAAGAGCCGTCCTTTGACGAGGAGAGATATTCTATCTTCGCCGCGCCCTCTGTCTTGCGCAGAAACGCGAGCGCCTCGCCCTTGGGCGCAAGTATCTGTATGGTAAAACGGCGGTTCTCGTCTGCGAGAGAATTTATGTTGTCCGTCTTTTCGTCGGCGATGAGTTTGCCGCGGTCGATTATGAGTATCCTGCCGCAGACCGCCTGCACCTCGGGCAGGATGTGCGTGGAAAGGATTATCGTGTGATCCTCGGACAGCGTGCGTATAAGCTCGCGTATCTCTATTATCTGCCTCGGGTCGAGCCCTATCGTCGGCTCGTCGAAAATAAGGATCTTCGGGTTGGATACGAGCGCGCCCGCTATGCCGACGCGCTGTTTGAAGCCCTTTGAGAGCTGACCTATGAGCCTCTTTTCCATCTCGGGCAGACCCATAACGGAAATTATCTCGTCTATATGCTCGCGCCGGTTCAGCTGACAGCGTTTGAGGTCGTATATGAAATTCAGATATTCGCGCGTCGTCATATCGTAGTAAAGGGGCGGCTGTTCGGGCAGAAAGCCTATAAGACGCTTCGCCTCCGACGGCTTTTCAAGTATGTCTATCCCGTCTATCTCGCACTTGCCGGAGGTGGAGGAGAGATAGCCCGTGAGCATATTCATCGTGGTGGATTTGCCCGCGCCGTTCGGACCGAGAAATCCCACGACCTCCCCCTCGCCTACGGTGAACGAAATGTCGTTCACGGCGGGGTTCTGACCGTAGTACTTTGTTAAGTGTTCAATCTTTATCATTTTATCGTCCTTTCTTTTCCCGAAAACGAGTAAAGATACTAATTCATCTTATTGTAGCATACATATATAAAAAAATCTTACATTATAATTTTAAAGAATAAAGAAGAAAGAAAAAAGAATAAAGCCCGCGCCGTCATGCCGACTGTTCTTAAGGACAGTCGGCAACGAAATCCACCCTTTCAGGGTGGGTGAAATCGCCTGCGGCGGTGAAATTGCC
>CACZOH010000057.1 GCA_902782785.1 uncultured Ruminococcus sp.
GCGCCGAGGGGGGTGGCGCCCGAATGCGCGCGGGGGCGATCTCTGCTCCACTGCATCGAAAAAGGGTATTGACAAAATAAAAAAACGTGATATAATTATCACTAAAAAAAAGCGCAGGAACGGGGGGGTTGTTAATTCGCCGTCGGGATCGGGTCAGATTATAAATCCGGTCATTTGCGCAAAAGCCAAGGGGGTCAATATGGATTACAAAAGAGTTTTGACTATACAGGATATATCATGCTTCGGGCAGTGCTCGCTTACCGTTGCGCTGCCTATACTGTCAGCCGCGGGCGTTGAGACGGTGATACTGCCGTCTGCGGTACTGTCGACGCATACGGGCGGCTTCAAAAATTTCACGTTCCGCAACCTTACGGACGATATACCGAAGATAGCGGAGCACTGGAGATCGGAAGGCATAAGCTTTGACGCGATATACACGGGCTATCTCGGATCGGTCCAACAGATAAACCAGGTCATAGACATAAAAAACACGCTGTCAAGACCGGGCGCCGCGCTCGTCGTAGATCCCGCCATGGCGGACAACGGCAAACTGTACGGACTGTTTGACGATAAGTACGTGCAGGAGATGAAAAAATTAGCGTTCAACTGCGACATAATGCTGCCGAACATAACGGAGGCGTCGTTTTTAACCGGCGTTGAATACAGGGAAAACTACGATCGCGCGTATATAGACCGTATGTTTGACGCGCTTGTCAAAAACGGCTCGAAGACCGTGGTCATCACCGGCGTAAGCTATAACGAAAAGACGACCGGCGTCGCCGTGCTGGAAAACGGCGAGTATTCGTACTACGAGCATAAAAAGCTCCCCGTGTCGAGCCACGGAACCGGCGACGTTTACGCCTCCGCATTCGTCGGCGCGTACATGAGAGGAAAATCGGTGTTCGACGCCGCCGCGATAGCCGCCGATTATACTGTCAGGTGCATAGAAAACACGATGGACGACGATTCCCACCGCTACGGCGTGAAATTCGAGCCGGTATTGCCGTATCTGATAGAAAGAATAAATAAATAAAGATGACCGGACGGTTTTTTACAGCCGTCCGGTATTTTTTATGCTTTTCAAAAGGCTCATCTTCCAAAGGGATTTGCTCACCGTATAACGCCGTCTTTTAAAACTCCCGTTTCAACCCGCTCACAACGGGCGTTTTTCTTACCGTTACAGTCGAATATACGGACGAGAGGGCGCATAAAATGAAGTTTGCGGCGGTGCATATAAGAAGCGCCTCAAACGGGAAGACGAACAGAGCAAACGATCCGAAGGAATAGATTATATACATCGCAAGGTCTGACAAAAGCGACGCGGCGACCGTCCAAACGGTAAGATTTATAAACAGGTAAAGTGAGGACAGAGTTGATAACTCGGATAGATCCGACAGCGACGCACCGACGGAGCGGAGGATCGCGTAATCGCTTTTATGCTCGTACGCCGCCGCTGCCGACGCGCAAAGCGCCGATACGGCGCACAAAATGAAAACGAACGCGCACACGGCGGCGATATACGGAAACGGGGGCAATTGATACGGTATTTCCCTGTGCAAACCCGACTCCTGACTGTTATAAACGAGCGAGGAGTACAGAAAAACGAATAATGATTCCGAGAAGACCGCGCCGAATATAATCGTGCGGTTTTTGCTTTTCTCGTTTGTGTATAACTGCCCCGCGAGCTTTCCTTTATACCCGAAAAGCCGTGACAATACGCGGCTCGTGAGACTTTCACGCAGGGAAACGTTGATTTTTATCTGATATTTAAGCGCGGTTATTACGTTCATACGGCTGAATTTCACCGCGGGTATAAGCGACGATATTACGACCGCGGCAACGGCGACGAAAAACGAAACAAACGCCGTTGGATATGAAAAGTCGTAAACGTACGCGCGGTTTAACTCAGGTAAAACGAATTTACAGAACGTATCGGACGCAAAAGCGCCGAGGACCGTACCGACGGGCGCGGAAATGAGCGCGTAAACAGACGCTTCTAAGCATAAAACGGCGGTCTTCTGCCCGCCGTCCGCGCCGCACGACGAGAAAACGCCTAGCAGATGAATGCTCCGGTTATAGCAAACGGACAGCGCCGTGCAGATGATCGCGCACCCCGCGGCGATAACCGCCGACGAGAGCAGGAAAGTGAAGACGAAAGTCTGTATAAGCTTTGTTTTGTCGCCGTTTGCGTCGAATATGCCGAATTTATTAAACTGCATCGCAGCGCAAAAGATAAATGATATAAGCGCCGTCGCGGCGGCGACGCACAGGGCGACCAATGGTATCGAGCGTTTCCCCGTGCGGAACGCGGCGAAAGACGTTTTAAGTATTGCCATATTATTCACCCGTGTCCGATACTATCGCGCCGTCTTCAATTCCTATCTGTCTGTCGGCGTACGCGGCAACGCGGACGTCGTGCGTTACAACTATAACCGTCTGCCCGTATTCCGTTACGCAACGCTTTAAAAGCTTTGCTGTGTTTTCCGTGTTTTTGCTGTCAAGGTTTCCCGTCGGCTCGTCCGCCAGTATCACCGGCGCGCCTGTCATCACGGCGCGGGCGACGGCGGCGCGCTGCTGCTGACCGCCCGACAGCTGCATAGGATAGTAAAACTCGCGGTCGTGCAGCCCCGTAATTTTTAGAATCTCATCAAGCCTTTTTTCGTCCGGTCTTCTGCCGCCGAGCAGAAGCGGGAGCAGTATATTGTCGCGGACGCTTAACGTTGGCACGAGGTTGTAAAACTGATATATAAGGCTGACACACTCGCGGCGGTATTCCGAAAGCTGCTTTTCGGTTTTCTTTAAAACGTCCTCGCCGTTGAAATAAAGCCTGCCGGAATCCGGTCGATCAACGCCGCCTAAAATATATAAAAGCGTCGATTTGCCGGAGCCGGAGCTGCCCGTGACCGCGATAAAGGCGCCGCTTTTGATTTGAAGCGACACGTTGTCAAGCGCGGTGACGGAGCCTATTCCGTCGCCGTACTTCTTAATAAGGTTTTCGGCTTTGATTATTGCCATAATAATTCCTTTTTTTATAACGTTCCGCCTTATCCATTCCTCCGCCGCGCTGCCCCCTCAATCTCTTCGGAGATTGAGGGAGGGGAACAGGGGGGTATGGGGGGTTGGCGCGGTACGCGCCGTGAGGGGTGGGAACCCACCGTAGTTGCCGCGAAGCGACACCGCTTTTTAAAATCAAAATTCCCGTTTAAGTCCGCTTACGACGGGCGTTTATTCCACCGCCTCAAGCGATGTTATCGTCCACACTTCAGATACTTTTTCATTGAAATTCTCTATATATCCGTATCGTATCTCTATATATTCCGACGCTTTGATTTTTGATACTTCTTCATCGGAAAGAATACTTATCGGCGTTATTTCCGTGCCGTTATGCGTAAAAATTATGTTGTTTCCGACTTTTTTAGTCCTGTATTCTGCGTCTGCAAACGATACGGTTTCGTCGTTTACTTTAATCACGACCGTTTCTCCGCCTTCGCCGTTCATTTTCAAGCAAAAGCTTATGTCGGGGTAGATATATGAAACGAACAGAAACACGGCGACGGAAAAAAGTACGGCAAAAACTGCCAAAGCTATGAGCTTTTGTTTAAGCGGAATTTCTTTATACCATTTTATTATATGTCCGCCGCTGTCTTTAGAAGGCGCGTATATTAAAATGAGAATAATAAAAGCTAAGAGCAATAAGACCGGTATTGTAAATATTGCGGCTTGCGACTGTAATAAATTATACCGATAAATCACGTTCATTTTATTACATTCCTTTTTATCCACTCCGCCGCCGCGAGGAGGGGGGTGGTTTTCGGCATGATCTGATTTGTTATGCCGCGCAGGGTCAGATATTCCGTTATATACGGAAGCATAAGCGGGTTTTGCCGCTTTATATCGTGCAGAATCACGCCGCCCGAAAAGGTATAGGGCGTGTTTTTGTCGAGCCCGAATTTGTTATATCCCGTCTCGGCGGTCGTTGCGAGAACGTAACCGGAGTTTTTGAAGATAATCTTTGCAATCTTGTCGCCCATATCCGCCGCCTGCTCGCACTCATAGCAGAAATCGGCGATGTTTTTCTGCGCCTGCGGCGTTTGATAAACGCCGTAAACGGAGCCGCGGAACGTGTCGGA
>CACZOH010000058.1 GCA_902782785.1 uncultured Ruminococcus sp.
GAAGCGGAAGAGATAACGGAAGAAGCAAAGACCGCGGCGGAGGAAGCGGCGGACGGAGAAAACAAAAATGGCGAAGATAATTGACGGTAAGGCAATATCGGCGCAGATACGCGCGGAAATAAGCGAGGACGTTATCGCGTTTGAGCGTGAGCACGGCTTTGCTCCGTCGTTGACGGTCATAATAGTGGGAGAGGATCCCGCGTCGCAGGTCTACGTAAGAAACAAGGAAAAAGCGTGCATACAGGTGGGGATCAGGTCCGATATAATCCGCCTCCCCGCCGAAACCGAGGAAGCTCAGCTGTTGTCCGTGATCGAGAAACTGAATAACGATCCCGACGTTAACGGCATCCTCGTTCAGCTCCCTCTACCGAAGCACATTAACGAAAAGAACGTGATCTGTAAAATAGACCCGAAAAAGGACGTTGACGCGTTCGGTTACGAAAACACGGGCAGGATTATGGCGGGGGATTACGATTTTCTTCCGTGCACTCCCGCGGGCGTTATGGAGCTTCTGCACAGAAGCGGTATAGACGTCTGCGGCAAGGACTGCGTCGTGATAGGCAGAAGCAATATCGTCGGCAAACCCATGGCGATGCTTCTGATGCACGATAACGGCACGGTAACGGTCTGCCACTCAAAAACGGCGGACCTTGCGTCGCACACGCGCCGTGCGGATATACTCGTATCATCCGTGGGAAAGCCGGATTTCATAACCGCGGACATGATAAAGGAAGGCGCCGTTATAATAGACGTCGGGATAAACCGTCTTGAGAACGGCAAGCTGACGGGAGACGTTGATTTTGAGGGCTGTTTTGAAAAAGCGTCCGCTGTCACGCCCGTTCCCGGCGGCGTGGGACCGATGACGGTCACGATGCTGTTGAAAAACACTCTGACCGCCGCAAAAAAGCAAAATTAACATTTTATTTACAACTAAACCCGAAAGCGGGATTGACAAAAGTATTTATATGCGTTATAATGTTTTGCCGCATGAAATAAGGTCATAAATACCGGAAAAGGTTACCTGTAACAGCGAGTCTTATGGAAAGTGAGGAAAAAATCGTGTTTGCTATTATCGAAACAGGCGGAAAGCAGTACAAGGTAGAGGAAGGCGAGTCCATCTTCGTCGAGAAGCTCGACGTTGAAGCGGGCGACTCCTATACTTTTGACCGCGTACTTGCAGTATCCACCGACGCAGGCTTCACGGTGGGCGCTCCCACGATCGAAGGCGCTACCGTCACCGCTACCGTTGAAAAGAACGGCAAGTCAAAGAAGATCTACGTTATCAGATACAAGTCCAAGAAGAACGAGAAGAAGAAACAAGGTCACAGACAGCCCTACACAAAGCTCAAAATTGAAAAGATCAACGCGTAATGACTAAGATAACGTTCTATAAAACGGAGGACGGTATTTACTACGGCTTCCGTGAAACGGGTCACGCGGGATACGAGGACGCGGGAAAGGATATAGTCTGCTCCGCTCTGTCCGCGATGACTATGCTTATCATAAACACTGTTGAGGTCGCGCTCGGTTCATCCGTCGATTACACGATAGACGAGGAGAGCACGGATATAGAGGTCGTATGCAAAGGCGCTCTGCCGAAATATGAGGCAGATAAAAAAACAAACTACGCGATAGCGTCGCTTATGCTCGGCTACTATCACCAGCTGCATGATATGTTAGAGGATTATTACGAGTATCTGGACGTGGATGAGCGCGTCCGACAAATCTGATCGAGGAGGAAAAAGCAATGTTGAAACTCAGTTTGCAGTTTTTTGCACATAAAAAAGGCGTCGGTTCAACAAAGAACGGACGTGACAGCCGCGCGCAAAGGCTCGGCGTCAAAAGAAGCGACGGACAGTACGTTCTCGCGGGCAACATAATAGTCCGCCAGCGTGGAACTCATATCCATCCCGGCGAAAACGTAGGCCGCGGATCGGACGATACGCTGTTCGCACTTACCGACGGCAAGGTCAAATTCGACATCGCCGCCGGCGGCAAAAAGCGCGTGAGCGTCTGCGCCGAATAAAACAAACGTCAAAAAAACGCCGTACAAACGGCGTTTTTTTTGCTTTTACAATATCGCTTATTCCGTAAATAACGGCGTGGAATAATATCTGTCTCCGCTGTCGGGCAAAAGCGCTACTATCGTTTTGCCGCTGTTCTCTTCTCTTTTTGCAAGCGTGACGGCGGCGAAAAGCGCCGCGCCCGAGGAGATGCCGACCGATATGCCCTCTTTTTTCGCAAGGAGCTTTGCCATGGAAAACGCGTCCTCGTTTTCTACCGGGAAGACCTCGTCATATACGTTAGTATTGAGCACCGCGGGAACGAAGCCCGCGCCGATGCCCTGTATTTTATGCGGTCCCGCCTTGCCCTCGGAGAGAACGGGCGATGTCTTCGGCTCCACCGCCACGACCTTTATTCCGGGATTCTTTTCCTTTAAATACTCTCCCGTGCCCGTGACGGTTCCGCCCGTGCCGACGCCCGCGACGAAAATATCGACCTCTCCGTCCGTGTCAGCCCATATTTCGGGACCCGTTGTCGCCTTGTGCGCGGCGGGGTTTGCAGGGTTGACGAACTGTCCCGGGATAAAGCTGTCCTTTATCTCGCCGGCAAGCTCCTCAGCCTTTTCTATCGCGCCCTTCATTCCCTTTGCGCCTTCGGTCAGCACTATTTCCGCGCCGTAGGCTTTTAAAATATTTCTTCTCTCAACGCTCATGGTTTCGGGCATCGTCAGTATTATCCTGTAGCCTTTTGCGGCGGCTATTGCGGCGAGACCTATACCGGTGTTTCCGGACGTCGGCTCTATTATGACGGAGCCGGGCTTCAGTTTTCCCTTTTCCTCGGCGTCCTCTATCATCGCCTTAGCTATCCTGTCCTTTACGGAGCCTGCCGGATTGAAATATTCGAGCTTAAGCAAAAGCGTCGCCTTGAGCTCAAGCGCCGTCTCAAGATTTACCGCCTCCACGAGCGGGGTGTTCCCTATAAGTCCTATCGTTCCCTTATATATTTTTGACATCGTATGATCCTCCTTATTTTATTGCGGCAAAGCCGTTTTCAAGATCGTTTATTATATCATCTATATGCTCCGTGCCTATCGACAGGCGAATGGTGTTTTCGTGTATGTTCTGCTCCCCGAGCTCCTCTTCCGAAAGCTGTGAATGTGTTGTTGAGGCGGGGTGTATGACGAGCGATTTTACGTCCGCTACGTTAGCGAGAAGCGAGAATATCTTAAGATTGTCTATGAATTTCCACGCTTCTTCCCGTCCGCCTTTTATATCGAACGTGAATATCGAGCCGCCGCCGTTTTTGAAATACTTTTTATACAGAGCGTGCTGCGGATGATCCGGAAGCGAGGGGTGATTTACCTTTTCCACAAGCGGATGCGCCGAGAGGTATTCAACTACCTTTTTCGTGTTTTCCGCGTGGCGCTCGAGCCGCAGCGACAGTGTTTCCACGCCCTGCAGAAGCAGAAAAGCGTTGAACGGTGAGATCGCGGCGCCCGTGTCGCGCAGAAGTATGGCGCGGACGTAAGTCGCAAACGCCGCTTTTCCCGCCGCGGTGGTGAACGATACGCCGTGATAGCTCGGGTTGGGCGCGGCGATATTCGGGTATTTCTCTTCCGACCATTCAAACGTCCCGCCGTCCACTATCACGCCGCCGAGCGTCGTCCCGTGACCGCCTAAGAATTTCGTCGCCGAATGTACCACTATATCCGCGCCGTGCTCTATCGGACGGATGAGATACGGCGTGCCGAAGGTGTTGTCTATAACGAGCGGTACGCCGTGTCTGTGCGCCGTATCCGCCGCCGCGTCTATATCCGGTATATCGCTGTTCGGGTTGCCGAGCGTTTCTATGAAGATCGCCTTTGTATTCGGCTTTATCGCCGCCTCGACCTCATTCATATCGTGTATGTCGACGAAGGTCGTTTCTATTCCGTACTGCGGCAGCGTATGCGCAAGCAGATTGTAGCTTCCGCCGTAGATCGTCTTCTGCGCCACGATATGACCGCCGTTTTGCGCAAGCGCTTCTATCGTGTACGTTATCGCGGCGGCGCCCGACGCGACAGCCAGAGCCGCCGTGCCGCCTTCAAGCGCGGCTATTCTTTTTTCAAGCACCTCCTGCGTGGAGTTTGTCAGCCTGCCGTATATGTTTCCCGCGTCCGTGAGACCGAAACGCGCGGCGGCATGCTCGCTGTTGTGAAACACGTAGCTTGTGGTCTGATATATCGGTACCGCTCTCGAATCCGTAGCGGGATCGGCCTGCTCCTGCCCTACGTGAAGCTGGAGAGTTTCAAATTTATATCCGTTCATATTATACCTTTCCACAGGCCTTACGCCTGTATTATATAACTTTTTTTTCCGTTTGTCAAACGGTTTCTTCAACTTTTTCCCGATTACTGTCGCCAGATACGCGTTTTTTATCGGGATTTTTTTCATAATAATCGTCAAGCGCGTTCTTTATCGCTTCCTCAGCCAGAACGGAACAGTGCATTTTATACTCCGGCAGACCGTCGAGCGCCTCCGCCACCGCCTTGTTCGTTAGCTTCATCGCCTCGGAAACGGGCTGTCCTTTTATAAGCTCCGTCGCCATTGACGACGAGGCTATGGCGCTGCCGCAGCCGAATGTCTCAAACTTCACGTCCGTTATTATATCGCCGTCGATCTTCAGATACATTTTCATTATGTCGCCGCATCTCGCGTTTCCGACCTCTCCCACGCCGTCGGCGTCCTCTATCACACCGACGTTTCTCGGATTTCTGAAATGGTCCATGACCTTTTCGCTGTATAAAGCCATAACGTCCTCCTATAAAATAAATTCGCGTTCGCCCGCGCAAAGCTCGCGCCATACAGGCGAGAAACCGCGCAGTCGGGAAACGACCTCTTTGACGGAGCTTACGATATAATCCGCCTCTTCCTCCGTCAGGTCCTCGTCTATCGTAAGTCTGAGAGAGCCGTGCGCCACGTCGTGCACTCTGCCTATCGCAAGCAGGACGTGCGACGGGTCGAGCGAGCCCGAGGTACACGCGGAGCCGGACGACGCGGATATGCCCATATCGTCAAGGAGCAGGAGCAGGGATTCTCCCTCGATGCCCTCAAAACAGAAGCTGACGTTTCCCTGCAGTCTTTTTTCCCTGTCGCCGTTCAGCGCCGAGTGCGGTATCTCCGACAGACCTTTTATTATCCTGTCGCGCATCCGCGTCGTTTTTTTCGCGTTCTCCGCCATACCGGATACGGCTTCACACAGCGCCGCCGCGCAGCCGGCTATTCCCGCCGTGTTCTCCGTTCCGGCGCGCCGTCCGCGCTCCTGCGCTCCGCCCTCTATCAGCACGTACGGCCTGATCCCCTTTCTCACGTAAAGGAATCCGACGCCCTTCGGTCCTCTGAACTTGTGCGCGGAAGCAGAAAGCATATCGATATTGTCCTTCAAAACGTCTATCGGCAGATGTCCCGCCGCCTGCACCGCGTCCGTATGGAACAGAATTCCGCGCTCCCTGCATATCGCGCCGACCTCCGGTACGGGCTGTACCGTTCCGATCTCGTTGTTCGCGTACATCATCGTTACAAGGCACGTATCGTCCCTTATGGCAGCTTTTATATCAGACGCGTTTATTATCCCGTTTGCGCCGACGGGGACGTACGTAACGTCAAAGCCGTCCTTTTCGAGTTTTCTCAGCGTATGCAGCACCGCGTGGTGCTCTATCGTGTCCGATACTATGTGGCGTCTGCCTTTTGCTTTGCCGAGCTCCGCCGCGGTCAGTATCGCCTGGTTATCCGATTCCGAGCCGCCGGAGGTAAATATGATCTCCCTCGCTTCCGCGTTTATACATCGCGCCGTGCGCATTCGCGCGTCCTCGACCGCTTCTTTTGCCTTCTGCCCGAAGGAATAAAGACTTGACGGGTTGCCGTACTGCTCCGTAAGATACGGAAGCATCGCGTTGAGCGCCGTTTTGCTCAGCTTTGTCGTCGCCGCGTTGTCAGCGTAAATTCTCATTAGATTATCTCCTTTTCCGGAATTTACCACATTATACTACCATTTACCTACTATGTCAATAGGCTAATTGAGATTTTCTTTTTACGGAATGTAAACTTTTTATTCTTGAATTACCTATTTACCCTATGGTATAATATGCAAAAAAGCAAATAACGGGGTAAAAGTTATGATATCGACAAAAGGAAGATACGCTCTGCGCGTGATGGTCGACCTTGCGGAACGTTACGGAAACGACGCGATACCGCTGAAGGAGATAGCAGAGCGTCAGGAAATTTCAAAGAAATATCTTGAAATAATAGTAAAGGACCTTGTCCGCGGCAAACTGATTAAGGGTTCAAGCGGAAAGGGCGGCGGCTACGTTTTGTGCAGAAAGCCGGAGGAATACTCTGTCGGCGAGATAATAGAGCTGACGGAGGGGACTCTCGCGCCCGTTTACTGTCTTTCAAGCGGAGCGGAGGTCTGTCCGCGCGCCGGCGTATGCAAAACTCTTCCCCTGTGGAACGAATTCGACCGTATGGTACACGACTTTTTCTATAATAAAAAGCTCTCCGATCTTCTCTGAGGTATAAGAGGAAAAAATGAAAATATATAAAACAACGGTAACGGATCCGTATTTCAATCTCGCGTCCGAGCAGTATCTGCTTGAAAACGAGCCCGACGACGTATTTATGCTGTGGCGCAACGAAAGATCCGTCATAATCGGGCGCAATCAGAACGCATACGCGGAGATCAACCGCAAATACGTGACGGACAACGGCATAGCCGTGGTGCGCCGTCTGACGGGCGGCGGCGCGGTATTCCACGACGCCGGCAATATAAATTATTCCTTTATTATGAAAAAAGGCGGGGCGAGAACGCTTGATTTCGCGTCGTTCTGCGCGCCCGTGATAAACGCTCTGAACAGTCTCGGCGTTCCCGCGGAGCTTTCCGGCAGAAACGATCTGACGGTGAACGGCAGAAAATTCTCCGGCAGCGCGCAGTGCGTATATAACGGCAGAGTGCTCCACCACGGGACGATACTTTTCAGCGCGGATATGTCAAAAATGACAAATTCCCTAAACGCGGACCCCGAAAAAATGAAAAGCAACGGCGTTAAAAGCGTACGCGCGCGCGTCTGCAATCTGAATGAATATCTGCCGGATATCGACGTTTTACAGCTCAAGGACTATCTTGAAAAAAGCGTCGACGGGGATGTAACGGAGTTTTCCCCGGAGCAGATAAAGGGCATCGAAAAGCTGAAGAGGGAAAAATACGGGACATGGGAATGGAATTACGGCAAATCCAAAACGTATGAAAAGACGGTAAAGCGCCGCTTTCCGTTCGGCTCCGTCGAGGTGTCTTACACCTCCGAGCACGGCGTCATAACGGATATTAAAATAAGCGGTGATTATTTCGGCGCCGCTCCGACGTCCGCTCTTGAAAGCTCACTCACCGGAACAAAGCTTCTGCGCGGCGATATCGTAAAGGCGCTTAACGGAATAGAAAGCTATATACACGGCGCGGACTCAAAACAGATAGCGGAGCTTTTTGAAATATGATCCCGCAAAAACGCTTTTTCGGATCAGCGGCGTCCTCCGGTGCGGGTCCGGTTTGAATTTACAATTTGTTTTCAATTTTTTTGTGGCAAAATCACCGCTTTTTCCGTTTTATAAGTGAAAGACGTTGAGAGCGAGAAAGGAAAATGGAGAATATGCTTTTTTTCACGTCGGAAGAAACCGGAGGGAATGAAAAGCAAACGCTTGAATCCATATACCGGCGGTACGGCAAGAAAATGTTCACCGCAGCTTATCGCATATCAGGCTCCGTACAGGACGCGGAGGACGCTGTGCAGACCGCTTTTATAAAAATCAGCAAAAGCCTTAAGCGACTGAACGTTGACGACGAGGACGCGATGCGCGGTTACGTTCTTACCGTGGCGAAAAACGAAGCGTACAATATTATAAGATCGCGCAAAAACGAAATAAGCGTCGACGAGCTGCAGGACATTTCAGACGGGGACGAAGGCTTTGAAATAAAGGTCGCGGAGGGCGCGGAATTCAAAACCGCTATAAGCATTATGCGTCAGATGGACGATAAATATCGCGCTCCGCTCTATCTGCATTACGTTATGGGTTATTCCCTGCGCGATACGGCAAAACAGCTCGACAGAAAAGAAAAAACTGTAAGGGTACAGATAGAACGCGGTCTTCAGATACTTAAAAAACGGATGAAGGAGGCTGGTTATGAGTCGTGAATATGATATAAAGGATATTCTGCTTGAAGCCGGGACGCGCGACTACGCGGAAATGAAAAACGCCGATTGGCAGCCGTCAAAAGAGCACGCCGAGTTTATGGAAAAGCTTTATAAGAAAAAAGCCGGGGTCAGAATAGCCTCCGTCTCAGGGCTTGTAAAAGGCCTTTCAGCGGTCGCCGCGGCGGCGATAATCGTCTGCCTCGCGCTTGCGATAAAGCCGTTACGCGAGCCGTTGTCCGCGTTTTTCGGCAGTCTGTTCACAAAAAACGCGGATACGCCGGGCGTTACGGAGCCGTTTGAGGATACGAAAAAACCCGCGGTCGCGCCCGGCACCGAAACGGAAGCGGAAACAGAAAAAGAGAACGTGACCGAAGAAGAGACCGCGGTTGAAACGACCGTCGCGCCGCCGTTTACGATACCGACGACGGACGACGAATGGATATCGTATCTGATAAGCTCCATGGCAAAAAACGGATATACGAAGGAAAAATGGGAAAAGCTGTTATCCTACGGCGATCTCACCTTTGAGTATCTGTACAACTGGTACAAAAAAAAGGGAACGGGGGCTCCGACGGCACCGGAAAAAGCCTATATAAGCGCGTATTTTGCAGATCTTGTCAAAGACGAGATATCGGCGGTATCCGGATCGGTCGCCGCCCTGCAGTCGATCACGTTTCCCGACAAGAGCAGCGTAACGGCAAAAGACAAAGACTGGTTCAAGGATTTTTTGACAAAAGCCGTGTCATATTCTCAAAGAAAAACCTTTGAATTCGTAAAAGAAAACACGCCCGTCACAAAAAAGCTGCTCGACGCCGAAGGAGTTGAGGAAAAGGATTATTACTTCAACTATAATTCAAAGGATATAATCGCGTGCATAAGAAGACTTGCGATGATCCCGGAGGGTGAAACGCTGCTTACTAAATTCAATGTCGTTTATCAGTCCGTCCTCAACCGTGAAAACGTCGGTCTGATCCTTGACGCGTACTTTAACGACACGTACGATTTCAATGACAACCGCGACAAAGCTCTTGCTCTTATCGGGTTCATGTATTACTGCAAGGCGCAGAACGAGATGCTGTCGCTCATCGATGCACGGGCGGTATCCGATTATCACCATATCGGAACAACAAACGGTTACACTTTGCTGGACTGTTATAATATCTACACCTACAAGGAGAAGGCGGCGGCGATAATCACGGAATATCTGAATGCCGCATCCGCGGCGGCAAAAGAAACGTACCTGACGAATCAAATAGCAGTGGATGATTATCCGTACACGTACGCGCTGCTTCAAAAAGCGGGATATGACGGCTTAAGAGATCAGAACGAAACGGAAAAGAAAGCGGCGGAACTGTTGAAAGAGCTTGAAAATCTGTATAACGCGGTAAAATACGGTTATAACGGCTACATGAAATACGACGGACTTGCGGAAGTTTACGAAACGGACGACGATATAAGCAAAATGTCAGAGGAGCTGTACGCCAAAGTCAGAAAATACTACCCCGAGGGTATGTACAAAAACCCGTCGTATCAGGCTTTCCATTCGCAGACCGAGGGCTTTGAGACGCTTGACGACTGGTATGATTATTATTCAAAAATACTGCCCGAGGACGTTGTACGGAATTTCATGTCATGTGAAAACAGATATTTCTTCACTGCGGACGGAAAAGTATATACGACCGAATATTGGAGCACCCAAATGATGAACATAGACGAAAGGACCGCGCGCACAGTTGAAGAAAAGAACGGCGTTACGGTAATAAGTTTTTCATGCACCGTTAATTACAAAAAAACGGAGCATACCGTGAACGTCACCGAAAACGACGGTGTGATGCGCATAGTCGGCGGCTCGTTTATAAATGAATTGATGTCGTTTCCCGTGTACGGAGACGTAAAATCGTTCATCCGTGAAGCGGTATGGTCTCTCTCGCCTTCAAACAGTCTGATCGAGTACCAGAATTTCTACAATGTAAAAAACGAAAACGAGCTGCCCGCGGGATTTGCGGATAAGCTTAAACAATACTACGGAAACACAAACAATTGTTTTCACTATTTCACATACAAGGATCGGAACGGCAGCGTCATAAACAGCCTGGATCATTACAAAAAAGGCACAGTAAAATTCTTTTCATCCGATTTTGTAAACGAGTATTTCAAAGACAACAGATACTTCATAGAAGCCGACGGCACGCTTTACGCATCCGAGAACGGCGTAAGCTTCCTTGAAGTCGAGAAGATTCACGGCGTTAAAAAGCTGTCCGATACAAAATATGAAATAGAAATGCGGATAATCGAGACCGGCGTCGCACCGGGAATACCTACGTGGGAATGTACCGCGCTGGTTGAAGTCATAAACGGTTCCCCCGTCATAGTCGGCGGAACGTTCTTGTCCGACGTTTTATTAAACTCATTCAAATAGTAAGCGCCTGATCCGTATCATCGGTATGTTTTCAGCAGAACACGCCTTCGAATAATAAAAAAACTCTTGACAAAACAGTTTGTTCATTATATAATATAAACAAAGTTTTAAAAGGAGATAAGAACTATGAAAAAACTGTTTTCGATCCTGATCGCGGCGGTGATCATACTGTCGCTCTGCGGCACCGTATACGCCGAGGAAGAGGAATTTGCAACGGTAGAGGCGCTGCAGTTCGACCGCCTGCCGGATATCGACGGCAAGGTGACTGTCGACGAATGGGGACAGCCGACGGCGGCGCATATCAAATACCCCGAAAATCCGCAGACCGATATTTACGACGAGAATGCGACAGACGTTGAATTCACCGTATGGTTCAGATACACCTTCGACGGTTTTTTCGTTGCGGTACAGGTACCTGACACAAGTCCCTGCAACAAATACTGCCACGATCAGAACATCTGGAACGGCGACGCGCTGCAGATGAGATTTGACCCGTACGGCTGTACCGCGGACCAGGGACTTATAGCCGCGTCCGCGAGAGACTCCAACTATTCAACCGAATATCAGGAGCTTGTTTTCGCTCTCAACAACGAAGACGGGCTCTGCTATACGTACTGCTGGCACGGCATAATGGTCGGCCTCGCGCTTCAGAGCGAGGGAGGAAGCTATGCCGCGTCAAACGACGGGACGCTTACGACTTACGAGATATTCATCCCCTGGAGAGAGCTTATGACTTCTCTTCCGCACGTCGGCTCGACCTACGGCATATCGGCGGCGATACTCACCGCTACGGAGGGCGAGAACAACGACGAATGGCAGAACTGGCTTGAATGGGGCGCGGGCGTCATAAACGGACGCGACGACAATATATGCGGCACGACGCGCCTGATCATGTCCGGCGAAACCGTGTTCGGCGGCGCCGCGCTCGTCGATCCCGATCCCGACGCGGAGGTCACCGTCAGAACGTCCATTCCCGACGCCGAGGGCGACTGCTTCATAATCGACTTTTCAAAGCTCTCCGCCCCGAACGGGATGAATTACAGCTTGAACGACGACGGCAGCGTGAAATTCACGTTTGAGGACAACGGGGACCCGTTCATTTCCCTGAACGTATCGGGTCAGGTGAAGGTAAAGGGCGAGGATTATCCGTATTTTGCGATATATCTCGAGACGAACGACACGTATAACAACGGCGAACTGTTCTACTGCACCACGGGCAGCGTCGGCGATTATACGCCGTATTACAGCGTGCCGCTCGAATACAGCTTCGTTGACGGAAGACAGGTCGTTGTGGCGGATATGACGGACGCGCTCGAATACGAGGGCTACGTAGTAAAATTCCGTTTTGACGCGTACGACGGCGTCTGCACGGATCCCGACGAATCGTACATAACCGTTTATTCCGCGGGTTTTTTCAAAAACTATGAGGACGCCGTTCTGTTCAAGGTCGACGGAAAATCCGTTGAACTGGACCCCGAATATATAAAGGAGGTGTCCGGCGCGGAGGATACGACGCAGAACGTTCAGACGACGGAGTCCGTAACCGAGCCGGCGGCAAGCGAAACGGAGGAAGAAGCGACCAAACCGGCGGAAACCAAAGATGAGGCGACGACGGACGGCAGCAAAACAGAGGAACCGCAAAAAAAAGACAGCAAGTGGGTAATCTTCGTCATAATCGGCGCCGTTTCAGCCGCGGTCATAGCAGCGGTCGTCATCCTGATCGTAAAAAGGAAGAAGAAATAAGCGAAAAAAGGTCAAAATATACAAAAACGGGTTGACAAACAGCGGAATATGTGTTATATAATAGACATATAAAGAACTTCACAAGGAGATACGACAATGCCGCTTGTTCCCGCAAAATGTACCGTCTGCGGTGCAGAAATAACCGTTGACAACACAAAAGAAGCGCTTATATGCGAAAAATGCAATTCCGCTTTTATAGTTTCAAAAGCGATAGAATTATATGAATCGGAGAATAAGCCGGAAGCTTTTGAGATCTCGGAAGGCGTGCTTAAAAGGTACAGAGGCGACGAAGAAGACGTTATTATACCGGATAACGTAACAAGGATCGGAGGCGGCGCGTTTTTGCGGCACGAAAATCTGAGAAGCGTTCTGATACCGGAAAGCGTCGCCGAAATAGGCGACTACGCCTTTGCGTACTGTACCTCGCTTCAAAGCGTAAAAAGCTCATTTGAAGACGAGGACGGATGCGTTGCGTTTTCCGAAAATCTGCGGTATATAGGTGACCATGCCTTCCGCGGCTGCACAAGTCTTCCGCCCGTGATACTGTTCAAAAACAGGGACAGGATATATCACGACGGCGACCCGGTTTTCAGGCACTGCTATGAGGATAAAGAGAGCGTCAGGGTAACGCAGAAGGGTCATACCGAGCCTCGTATGTATTCAAAGGTCGGCTCGTTCGACATGGAGCTGACTCCGCTTTCAAATCACCTCTTCGGTCATGATTTCGACAAGAAGAAGGTAAAATACGAAAACGGAAGAGACGGCACGGAAAAATACGAAAAAAACGACGGAAAAAGCGGTCATTCCGGGTCGGGAAGCGGCGGACAAAGACAGCACCGCTCAGACGTCTGGAAAAAGCTCGGACTATGCGCGCACTGCGGCGGCAGCTTCGGTCTGATGAAAAAATGCAAAAGCTGCGGTATGAAAAAGGATTACTGACACGGCGTATAAAACAGGGGGAGAGCGGCGCTCTCCCCTTTTTGCATGAATAAAAAAACGCTGATAACGTCATTTTTACAAATATATTATTGACAAATCAATATAATGCGCGTATAATGAAAGACAGGAATTTTATGAGGTGTGATATGGAGTATCTTATAGGACTTGACATCGGAACATCGGCGGTCAAGGGCGCGCTTTTATCGGCGGACGGAAAAGTCCGCATGACGGCTGACGCGCCGTTCACGTATGAGATCGACGGCGATCTCAAGCTGCTTGATCCGGAGCATTTTACCTCCGTCTGCTTTTCCGTCATAAGGAAGCTTGCGTCAAGCGCGGACGGCAGGTGCGCGGCGCTCTGCTTCTGCCACGCTTCCGGCAACCCCTTGTTCCTTGACGGTGAGCTCAAGCCTTTGACGAAGATCATAGGCTGGCAGAGCGTTATCTCGTGGGACAATATAAACAAAGTCTATACGAAAGAGGAGCAGGACGCTTTTTACCGCACGGTCGGCTGGGGCTTCTTCAACGGGATGGTCGCCGCCGATCTCGCATACATAAAGGTGCGGAAGCCGGAAATACTTGAAAAAACAAAATTCCTTACAATGTCCGGTGAATATCTGAACTATAAGCTCACGGGTAAATGGGGCGTGTCTCATTCCATGGGGACGCCGTCGTATCTTATGGATCAGGAAAAGGGCGTATACAACAAAGCGGTGCTTGACAAATTCGGTCTTACGGAGGAAATGCTCCCGCCGATATACGACA
The DNA here is from genome assembly GCA_902782785.1 of uncultured Ruminococcus sp. Lineage (GTDB taxonomy): Bacteria > Bacillota > Clostridia > Oscillospirales > CAG-272 > UBA1248. Next base: position 14,091 of record CACZOH010000058.1, read on the forward strand.
AGGGCACGGTCCTCGGCACGGTCTTGCCCGGGGTCGCGGAAAAGCTCGGGCTCGACGAAAAAACAAAAGTCGTTCTAGGCAGCTTTGATCATCCGTCGGGCGCGCTCGGCGCGGGCGTGCTTGAGCCGGGACAGCTTCTTTTATCCTGCGGCACCTCGTGGGTCGAGCTGTTCCCCGTCCGCTCACGCGAATTCGCGCTGTCGACCGGCTGTCTCGTGGACAGGTTCACCCTGCACGGCGCGCCTTACTGCGTGATGAGCTCTCTTGAATCGATAGCCGTAAAGATAGACAGACTGCGCGAGCATTTCTTCGGCGTCGTTTCGCATAAATACTTTGACGGTCTTGCGGGAGAGGCGGAATACGGCTGCAGCGGTCTTTCGTTTGAATTTGACGACGACGATTTTGAGCGCGGCAAGGGATACGAGAAGCGCGATATCGCGCGCGCAATAATCGAAAGCGCGGCGAAGCTTCTCCGCCGGAACCTTAAGGAGCTTGAAGCCTGCGGGTTAAAGGCCGAGACGGTGACGGCGATAGGCGGAATTACGAACTCGCCCGTCTGCACGCGCATAATATCGGAGGTGCTTGAAAAGCCCGTGAACGTGGTGAACGGTCAGTCCGCCGGCGCGGTCGGCTCGTGTCTGCTCGCGGGTATGGGAACGGGACTTTATAAAGACGAAAAGGAAGCGTTTGCGGTAATGAAAAAAGCAAACGGGGTGAAAAGCTGATGAAAAAGGAAACTCTAGAAGCGGCAAAACGCGCTTACGTGATCGAAAGCGAATGTATAAAGGAATTATCCGAGCATTTTGACGAGCAGGCTTATTCAAAAGCGGTGGAGCTTTTGAAAAACGCGGAGCGCATCGGAGCATCGGGCTGCGGTCATTCCGGCATTTTATGTCAGCACTTCGCGCATCTTATGTGCTGTATCGAACGCCCCGCCAAATTCATATCGCCGTCGGAGGCGATACACGGAGGCACCGGCTTTCTGCAGAAGGGAGACGTGATGCTTTTCGCGTCGCGCGGAGGCAGGACGTCGGAATTATTGCCGATAATGGAAATATGCCTTAAAAAAGGCGTTAAAATAATCACCGTTACGGAAAATCCCATGTCTCCGCTCGCCGCGAGCGCGGACGTGGTGCTGAAACAGCACGTCAACCGCGAGACTGACAAGTACAACTGTCAAGGAACGACGTCCACCACGGCTCTTGCCGTCATATTCCACGTTTTACAGACGATGCTGATAGAGGAAACGGATTTCAGAAACGAACAGTTTGCCGTAATACACCCCGGCGGCGCCGTGGGCGAACGGCTCAATAAATAAAGGAGAGACAAAAATGGAATTCAAGGTTTATCAAAAAGAACTGGAGCTTCAGTCAAGAGGCTGGATACCCACGTTTCACGACGTATCAAAGGAGGTCATCGAAATAGTCAAGGCGTCCGGCGTAAAGAACGGCACGGTTACGATTGCGTCGCATCATACTACGTGCTCCGTTATGATCCAGGAGTGCAGTCACGATATAGACAGCTTCGACATAGAGTATCTGCAGCACGATCTGCTTGATATAATGAGAAAAATGATACCGGATTTTGCGGAGGAGCATCAGTACCGCCATCCCGGTCCCATACATCTGCAGTTCGGACGCCACGTCGACGAGCCGGGCGACTTTACGAGCATGAACACGGACGGTCATCTGCGCTCCGTATTCTTCGGCAGAAGCGAATGTATGACAATAAAGGACGGCGTGCTTGACGGCGGCGAATTCGCTCACGTCTACTTTGTCGACTGGGATCACGTCCGCGCGAGAAGAAGACAGCTCAACATAACCGTTATGGGCACGACCGAGGACGTTGAGGACAGAAAGTACAACAACGGCGAGGTCATAAATACGCTCCGCAAATACACGGACGAGGAAAAGGCAGACGACGTTCACTACACGCTTCAGCAGAAGAGGTAACAAACGAAAAAATACAAAATCCTGACGCTTGCGACTTTTCTGTTATACGTCACGTACGTGGCCGCAAAAAACATATACGCGACGGAAATAATAGAGATCGTGCGTCATTTCGGCGTTTCAAAAAGCGACGCGAGCCTGGCGACGTCATTTTCATTCGTCGGATACGCTCTTTGTCAGCTCCTGTTCGTTAAGATAATCGGGAAAATAAACATAAAAAGGTATCTTTTGATCATTTCCCCGATAAGTACCGCGCTGTTCGCCGCCGTGCCGTTCTGCACGGCGATATGGCAGACGTGGATAATCTTAGGTGTTGAGGGCGCGATGCTCGCCGGCGTTTTTCCCGCGTGTCTGCTCGTCATAAGCGAATATCTGCCGGACAGTCTCATACTTCCGGCAAACAAAGCGATGGGCGCGGCTTACGCGCTGTCGCACGCCCTGAACTACTTTTTCTCGTCGCTTTTCATCAAAACAGCGGACTGGACCGTCGGATTTTACGTTTTTCCCGCGCTTTATCTGTTGTCTGCAATTTTCTTCTGCGTGGCGCTTACAAAATGCGAACGCCGTGTAAGAGAGAAAAAAGAGACGAACGAGACCAAAAAGGAACACGGGAAAAGAGTGTTCGTCTATCTGTTCATAGCCGGTATGATAGGACTGCTTGTGAATATGATATTCTACGCGGTATCGAACTGGGTGCCTAACCTGCTGAACGAGGCTTTCGGGCTCTCTCCCGCTCTGTCGGTGCTCATTTCCCTCTCCATCCCCGTCACGGGCGCGGTCGGCTGTTTCGTCTGTCTTACTCTTTCCGGTAAATTCGGATTCTGGAAAACAACCGTATTGCTCTCCGCCGTATCGGCTCTGCTCTGCGCTGTGCTTGCGGGAGTTTACGGGTCCGTATTCGCCGTCACCGTCTCGCTTGTTATAATACTGTTGTTTATCGTCCGCGGATCAGCGCATACCGTAGGCTTTCAGGTCCCGGTCGAGGCGAGGAACATAGTCGCGCCGGCAAGCGCGGCAACGGTGATAAACATTTTCGGCTGCGTCGGCGCGGCGGCGGGACCTCCGTTATTCGGTGCGCTGATAGACGGCTCCGGCGGTTACACGGTATTTTTCATCATTGCGGCGTCATTGTCAGCGATACTCGCGGTATTTACGGTCATAGGATACAAAAAAATCTCATTTTAGGAGAAAAGATATGTCGGTACAGGATTTCTTCTATTCAAACTGGGCCCTCGTACTTATACTTACTTCGATGTTCATAATGACGGTAACAACGGTACATCTGTCAAAACGCATCGTTATCAGACTGTTTCTGATAATCATGCTTCTGGCGGCGCTTTCCGTTGCGTCATATATTGAGGTCGGACTCGGAAACGGCAGTACGTGGAACGAATGGCGCGCGATACTCACCGCTTTCAAATATACGACGCCGTCGCTTATACTTGCGATCACGACCACGATAATAATGAACGCAAAGATACATATAAAAGCCATGCTGTTCATCCCCGCCGCGATAAACGGCGTATTGAGCTTTGTTTCCATACCGACGCACATCGTATTCTTCTTTGACAAGGAAGCCAATGCCTTTCACAGAGGAGCTCTGGGTTATATCCCGTTCATAGTATGCGGCATATACACCTTCTTCGTGGTCTTCTTTCTTATCAAACAGAGCACAAAAACACTTGAGGACATACTGCCCATATCTTTTCTCGCGATCGCCAGCACGGCGAGCATTATCCTGCCTCTTATATGGCTGTTCGAATTTGAAAGATGGTTCTGCGTATCCATAGCGATATTGCTGTTCACGTATTACGTGTATATAATGCAGCAGCAAACGAAAAAGGACGCGCTGACGGGACTTCTCAACAGACAGTCGTACTACTCCGATCTTGAGAAATCGGAGCACGATATAACCGCGGTCGTATCGCTTGACATGAACGGACTGAAGACGACGAACGACAGATACGGTCACGACGCGGGTGATAAAGCGCTGACGACTCTCGCAAACTGCTTCAGGCAGGCGGCGCACACGGGCCAGCGCGTTTACCGCGTCGGCGGCGACGAATTCATGATACTCTGCATAAGAGAGGACAAAAAAAACGTCGAGGAGCTTGTGGAAAGGATAAGAGCCAACGTGGGAAAAACGTACTATACCTGCTCCGTCGGATTCTGTATGTGTGAAAAAGGCGTTCCGATCGAAGAAACGATAAGGATCTCCGACGAGCGTATGTACGCCGAAAAGGCGGAGTATTACAGACTGCTGAACAAATAAAAAAAACAAGGTGCCGGACTGATCGGCACCTTTTTTTCACCGTCTGATCGCCTTGACCGCAGAGAGACCTTTTTCGTAGTTTTCCATGTATTTACGGTACCCGGAAACTCCTTTTTCATCCGGGTAAAGCGTCGTTATCTTCTCCTTTGAGAATACGCGTTTATCGAGCCATTCGGAAAGCGGAAGACCTCCGCCGTCCGTCATATACGCGGCGAGCAGCGCCATTCCGTACGCCCCGCCCTCAGCGGCTGACGTCATTACCGAAACGGGGGTATCGAGGGCGTCCGCCAGTATTTTCTGCGCCACGCCTGGGATCTTGAAAAGTCCTCCGTGCGCGAATATCATACCGGGTCTTATCCCTTCGTTCTCCTCTAAGATCCTCATACCATAGACGACCGGCGCGAAGACAGAGGAGATCTGCGACCTGAACAGATTTGCAAGGTTAAGCTCGCCTTCAAAGCCTCTGTAAACGAGCGGGAAGCCGTTTTCGATATTCACTATGGGTTCCGCCGATAAACAGTTATACGACGTAACGCCGCCGCAGTCCGCTTCCGCGTTTTTCGTATTGTTGTAAAGCTTTCCGTAAAGTTCGGTCTTATCAAGCTTTACGCCGCACATATCCGCAAATTCGGAGAACAAAGACACCCACCGGTCGATCTCGGAGCAGCCGTTATTGCTGTGTATCAGCGCGACGTCAAGACCGTCCGGCGTTTTCAGCACGTCCGCTTCTCTGTAAACGCGTGAAAGAGGCTTGTCAGTCACGAGCTGCGCGAAAACGGACGTTCCCGCGGAAATGTTGCCCGTGCCGGCTTTTACGGAATTTGTCGCGACCATTCCCGTTCCGGCGTCGCCCTCCGGCGCGCAGACGGGGACGCCCGCTTCAAGCGTTCCCGAGGGATCGAGGAATCTCGCGCCCGCCTCGGTAAGATAAGCGCCCTTATGTCCCGCGGGACGCACGGCGGGAAGAAGGTCTTTTATCCTCAGTTTATATCCCATAGACGCGGCGATACCGTCAAATTCCGCCGTCATTTCTTTATCATAACAGCCGTCCGACACCGGGAACATTCCCGACGCCTCGCACATACCGACCTCGTTTTTGCCCGTCAAAAGCATATGTATATAGCCCGAAAGCGTAGTGAGATATGCGATTTTTGATACGTGCTCTTCTCCGTCAAGCATCGACTGATAAAGATTCGATACGCTCCATCTCTGCGGGATATGGAAATTGAAACGGCGCGTAAGCTCGTCAGACGCCTGTTTCGATTTTGCGTTCCTCCAGGTGCGGAAAGGCGTGAGCAATTCAAGATCTTTGTCAAAAACGAGATAGCCGTGCATCATGGCGGAAACGCCTATCGCGTCTGCCCTTTTCAGCTTTTTTCCCGTTTTATCAAAGTAATCGCGCGCAAGCGCCGCGTAGCTTGACTGCAAGCCCTCCTTCACCTGCCGGAGCGGGTAGGTGAAATAACCGTTCTCAAACCTGTTCTCCCAGTTATAACCTCCGCTTGCGATCACCTTGTAATTTTCATCGAGCAGAACAGATTTTATACGCGTTGAGCCTAATTCCATGCCTAAAAACAAACCTTCCATAACTACCTCCGATACTGTTTGAATTATAGCATATATAATGAATTATGTCAAGTCTTGACAAATCTTAAAAATGGTATTATAATGAAGAAAAAAAAAGAGAGCTGAATATGAAATCTTTTGACGGAAAAGAACTGTATACGCAGCTGTGGGACGACGTTGAAAATCCTAAAGGCGTCGTACAGCTCTGCCACGGTATGGCGGAGTATTTGAAGCGCTACGATGATTTTGCAAAGTTTTTGAATAAGAACGGATATATCGTTTTCGGCGACGACCACAGAAGCTACGGCAGAACGGACAACAACGCGGGCATCTGCGACGGCGAGTACGTGGGCGATACGGTAAAGGATCTGCTTTTCATAAACGATTATCTGAAAGAAAAATACAAGGGTCTGCCCGTCGTATTTTTCGGTCACAGCTACGGGAGTTGTCTCGGACAGAGGTTCGTGCAGTTCGACACGGGTATAAAATGCTGCGTTTTAACCGGCGTTCTCACGGTACCGCATTATATTGCGCGCGTAGGTCAGGGCATTATGGCGCCCGTAAAGGCGATAGCGCCCAAGGCAAAATTCGGTATTTCGGGCAAGAAGTTCGAGGATGAAGCCGAGGAGCCGAATTCGTGGCTGACAAAGGACGTTGAAATACGCCGCGCGTACAACAGCGATCCGTTATCCGGCGGCAAATCCTCCGTTAAATACTACTACGGCTTTATGAAGCTGATGGCGGACGCCGCCGCGCCGAAGAACATGAGGGCGATAAAGGGCGGTCTTCCGATAGGTATCTTCTGCGGCAAGGACGACAGCGTCGGCAGTTTCGGCAAGGGACCGGCGACGGTTTACAACAGATACAAAAAATACGGCAAAAACGCGTATCTCAAGCTTTACGAAAACGACCGTCACGAGATACTGAACGAGCTTGACAGAGATCGCGTCTATAACGATATACTTGAATTCATAAACAAGTCGATATAAAACGGGAGCGCGGAAAAAGTGAAAATTGAAGAAATATATCCGGATTTCAGGGAAAAGAGCCTTACCCTTACCGACGGGCAGAAGCTCTATAGGATACCGGATGAGAATTTTGATCTGTACGGCGTTTTTTACGATACCGCGGCGGGGCGTTTTCTCCGTATGCCGGGAAGCGTCGCGGAAAAGGTAAGCCCGAACGTCGCGCTGCTCAACGGTTATCCCGCGGGCGGCAGGATAAGATTTTCCACGGACGCGGACAGGATGTCCGTTACCGTGAGCTTCGATCAGTCGGCGGTATACTGCCACATGACGGCGCTCGGAAGCGGCGGTTTTCTTTTGCTTGAAGAAAAAGAAGGAGAAGACGGGAGGATATCCTACAGGCTTGCGGCGCATTTTATCCCGGGTCATTACGCAAACGCGGCCGAGGCGAGCGGTCCGCACGGATATTCCGTTGAAAAATATCTTGCGGGCGGCGGTATGAAAAACTACATACTTTATATGCCGACGTACAACGACGTTCGCGAGCTTGTGCTCGGTTTTCCCGATGCCGCGCGTATCGGGCACGGACTGAAATACAGAGAGGACGTGAAGCCGATACTTTATTACGGCTCGTCCATAACGGAAGGCGGCTGCAGCTCGCGTCCTGATCTGCCGTATCAATGCTTTGTCTCAAGGTGGACGAACACGGATTTCATAAATCTCGGCTTTTCCGGAAGCGCGCTCGCGGAGGACGCGATGGCGGAATATCTCGCTTCGCTCGATCCGTCCGTTTTCGTCTGCGATTACGACCATAACGCGCCGAACGCCGGGCATTTGCGCAACACGCACGGAAAGCTTTTCAAAACCTTCCGTAAAAAACACCCCGATACTCCCGTGATCTTTATGTCAAAACCGGATTTTGACAACGACCCGACCGCTCCCGAACGCCGCGCCGTTGTAAAGGACACGTATGACAAAGCCGTATCGGAAAATGATAAAAACGTGTATTTCATAGACGGAGAAACGCTTTTCGGAAAAACGGACAGGGAATGCTGTACGGTCGACGGAACGCATCCGAACGACATAGGCTTTCTGCGTATGGCGGAGGCGGTTTTTGCAAAGCTTAAGGAAACCGGGATACTGTAATACAGCCGGTCTATTTAAAAGGCTTTTATCACCGTCACAAACAAAAACGGCAGCGTATACAAAAAACGCACAGCGGGGGTTATTTCCGCCGCTGTTTTTATGTTGTTTTGATTGTTTATCGACGCCCTTATCCGTAGGTGTTTATGATCTCCTCGGCGATCTGCCGTTTCGGGACGCAGCGGTCCATAGCCTGTTTTTCTATATACCGGTGCGCGTCGGGCTCAGTCATTTTCAGCTCGCTTATAAGCAGCCATTTCGCGCGGTTGACGAGCCGTATCTCATTCATTTTTTCTTCAATTGACAGCGTTTTTTTCTCGGTCTTCCTTATCCTTTCTCTTGCGCTGATAAGCCAGCCGGAGGCAAGCTCGAACGCCGCTTTCGACGTCGGCTTCTGTATCAGAAACACCCCGTGCTCCGCAAGCCGGTCGAAGGACTGTTCATATTGCTCCGCCTTTGAAACAAAGAGGACTACGGTCTGATAACTGCTTACGGTGTCTATGGCAAAGCAAAGCCCGGTATCGTCGGGCAGAGGGGAATTTACTATCACAATATCAAAATCGCGCTCGGCTACGGCTCTTTTGGCTGAGCTTACGTTTGAAACGAATTGAACGGGCGAAAAAACGGGGACGGAAAAGATCATAGGCAAAGCCTGATTGAATTTTTCCGACGCCGAAACGACAAGAACGCTGTATACTTGTTCCTTCAGACTCAAACGATCCCCTCCTTTCGCCTTATTTTCATGCGGTCAGTCCGCGCAGTATATCTTAAGGATCCTGTCCGGTACGTGCGCTTTAATAAAACCGTCGTTTTTCGCCGCCGCTTTTGCGAGGGCGAGCGTTTCGGGCAGCTTTTCCAGTCCCGAGACGGCTTTTGCATCGGCTTTGAAAAGGTTGATATTGACGGGCGGTGGAAGCTCCGATTTCTTTTGGATCCCGTCAAGTCCCGCCCGGATCAAAAGCGCAAACGCGATATACGGATTTGCCGCAGGATCGGGCGAGCGAAGCTCCGCGCGTCGGAATTCGCTCGAGGCGGCGGGGATACGCACGAGCTGAGAGCGGTTTTCCGCCGACCAGGAGACGAAGCGCGGCGCTTTAAGTCTGCCGAGCCTTTTATAAGAATCCCCGGAGGGATCGAGAAAAACCGTCATCGGGACTATCCTGTCAAGCACGCCCGCGATCATATGCGTCAGATTTTCGGACGATCTGTCGGGACGGACCGACATATTGATATGAAAGCCGTTGCCGGGTTCGTCCGGAATCGGTTTAGGAGAAAAATCGGCAAACAAGCCGCTGCGGCGCGCCACGGTCCTGACGACAGTCTGAAACGTCATAACGTTATCCGCCGCAGTAAGCGCCTCGGTATACCGGAAATCTATCTCGTTCTGTCCGGGACCTTCCTCGTGGTGAGAGCTTTCCGGGCGGATGCCCATCTGTTCAAGCGTCAGACAGATCTCTCGGCGCACGTTCTCTCCCTTGTCGTCGGGCGCTATATCCATATAACCCGCCGTGTCGTACGGAGTTTTTGTGGGCTGATTTTTCTCGTCAAGCTCAAAAAGATAAAATTCCTGCTCGGCGCCGAAAAAGAAGGTATAACCCGCCTTCGCCGCGTCGCCGACAGCTTTTTGAAGCAGACTTCTCGTGTCGCACTCAAACGGTCTTCCGTCGGGATAGGTGATAGAGCAGAACATACGCACGACCTTCCCGTGCTCCGGGCGCCACGGCAGCCACGTCAGCGTTTCGGGGTCGGGGTGCAGGAAAAGGTCGGAGTTCGCCTCGTCTCCGAAGCCGGCGACGGCTGACGCGTCAAAGGCGACGCCGTAGGCAAACGCACGGTCCAGCTCGTCCGGCATTATGGAAATATTCTTCTGACGTCCGAAAACGTCGCAGAATGCGAGGCGGATGAATTTGACGTCCTCCTCTGCAACGTACTGCATTACTTCTTCCTTTGAATATTTCATATTATCCTCCCGCAATCAGATGTTCTAATTGGCAATGTAAAGTTGTTTATACGGATTTTTGCTGTCCGGCGTCACGACCGTGAAGGGGTGATCCATAACCTCGTCCCGGTTTTCACCGAACAGAAGACAGTATTCGGAAACGTACCGTTCTATCTCTTTTTTATCTTCCTCCGACGCCGCTCTTGCGGTCACCCGGTCCGGAAAACAGATATTTTCGCAGTCGGAGCGCAGGATCACCCTGCCGCCGTGCATCCCCGTGCAGGGATAATTGCCGACTATGCTTTTGCCGCTTGTTCCGAGCCCTAAAACGACTATCACTCCGCCCGCCTGGTATTCGCCGAGAAAGCTTCCGGCTCTGCCGCCGATGACCATGACAGGGACTTTTTCCCTGTACTCCTTCATATGTATGCCGGCGCGGTAGCCCGCGTCGCCCTTTACGTAAATACTGCCGCCGCGCATGGCGTATCCCGCGGCGTCGCCCACGCTTCCGTAAATTACGATCCTGCCGCCGTTCATCGTGTCGCCGACGGCGTCCTGTGCGTTTCCCTTTACGGTTATCTCCGCTCCGTTCAGATACGCGCCGAGAGCGTTGCCGGGAACGCCCTCAAGCGTTACGGAAACGCCCGACATTCCGGCGCAGATGAAACGCTGACCGAGACAGCCCTTAACCGTATAGTCCTTTTCTTTTTCGCGCAGCTTATCGTTGATCTCACGGAAAGGGAGATCCTTCGCCTCTATTATCATATTATACCACACCTCCGAACTTTTTTCTACGTACATCTTGTGAAAAAATCAGATTTGATACAACTTTTTTCGTAAAATCAAAATCTATAGTATCGAGCGGAGTCCTTTCACGGATCAAAGAGGTATATATGCCCGCTCTGTCCGTTCCTCCGATCAGGATAAAGCCTGCGAGCCGCCCTTCTTTTACAAATAATCTGCGGATGGATCCGTTTTCCGCATCCTCGAGCATTTCGCCGTCATATACGCCGGCGGTCATTATGTGAAGACCGAAGAAACCGACAGAGTTCATGGGAACGGCGTTATCGAAGGTCGCACAGCCTCCCGCCATATTTTTGCCCGCGGTATTTCCCTGCATATACGCGTTCGGAAGAATGGCGAGAACGCGCCGCGCGCCGAGAGACGCGTCGTACCCTTCCGCGCAGTCACCTGCGGCGTAAACGCCGTCAAGCGTCGTTTTCATACGTTCGTCAACGATGATGCCGCGGTTTACCTCGCCTCCCGCGTTTTTCACAAGCTCGCAGTTCGCCCGCACTCCCACGGCAAGTACAAGAACGTCAAAATCCACCGTGCCGCCGTTTTTCATATAAGCGCGGCCGTCCTCAAAGCGTATGACCGTATCGCCAAGCATAAAACCGATACCGTGCTGTTCAAGATGCTTTTGCACAACGGCGGCGCAATCGGGATCGAGAATGCTTGAAAGTACACGGTCGGCAAGATCGCATACCGTGACGCTTTTTGCGCGGTCACGGATCCCCTCGGCGCATTTCAGCCCGATAAGTCCCGCGCCGACGATAAGAACATCGGGTCCGGACATAAGCGCTTTATCGAGCGCAAGCGCGTCGTCAAGCGTCATAAACGGGAATTTGTTTTTTACCGTACCGAGCCCTTCAAAAGGAGGAACGAACGGGCGTGATCCGGCGGCGACGCACAGCCCGTCGTACGGTATTTCGGCGCCGTCGTCCGTTGTGACCGTACGCCGGGCGGCGTCAACGGATACGGCGCGTCTGCCGTACAGAACAAGACAGCCGTTTTCCTTGTAAAATCCGTCCGGCCGGTATTTCATCCGTTCCGTATCCGTTTTGCCTTCAAGCAGATATGATATCAGCGGTCGGCTGTAGACCGGATGATCCTCCTCCGATATAACGGTGATCTCCCCATCGGGATCGAGCGATCTTATGCCTTCTATACACCCTGCGGCTGCGACGCCGTTTCCGATTATTACGTACCGCTTCATTCCGACTCGCCCCTTTCTTCATATACGATCGCCCTGTTGGGACAACCCGTAACGCACGCGGGAGCGCCGCAGGCGTTATCAAGGCAAAGCTCGCATTTCTGCATGATACCGTCCTCTCCCGGGGCGAGCGCCCCGTACGGACAAACAAGCACGCAGGTAAGACATCCGACGCATTTGCCGCGGTCTATCCTGACCACGCCGTCCTTTTTTGATACAGCGCCGGCGATACAGCTTTTGACGCAGATCGGATCGGTACAGTGACGGCAGCTGACGGCAAAGGTTATTTTGTCTTCCCCCTCTACGTGTATCCTCGGAAAAATCCTTTTATCCTTAAGCGCCGCGACCATATCCTTTATTCCGGAATTGGCGTATGCGCAGTTATACTCGCATAAATGACAGCCGAGGCACCATTCCTCATTGACGTAAACACGTTTCATACGTTATTCCCCCGCGTGTGAGATACCGAGTATCTCAAGTTCCTTTTCGTTCAGTCCGACGCCGCGCAGCATAAGGCGGTTCCCGCGGAGCGCTTCTATCGAATTTATGCCCATACCGCCCATTATCTCCATTATCTCACGCCGCCACGCGGTTATCAGATTGACGAGGCGCACGGCGCCGATATCGGGATTCAGACGCTTGACGAGGTCCGGTCTCTGCGTCGCTATGCCCCAGTTGCATTTGCCGCTCTGACAGGTGCGGCAGAGGTGACAGCCGAGCGCCAGAAGCGCCGCCGTGGCGATATAACAGGCGTCCGCGCCGAGCGCGACGGCTTTGACCACGTCCGCAGCCGAACGTATCGAGCCGCCGGCGACGAGAGAAACACTGTTTCTTATCCCCTCGTCACGCAGACGCTGATCGACCGCGGCGAGCGCCAGCTCTATCGGTATTCCCACGTTATCGCGTATCCTCGTCGGCGCCGCTCCGGTACCGCCGCGGAAGCCGTCTATGGCGATTATATCCGCGCCGCTCCTCGCGATGCCGCTCGCAATCGCGGCTATGTTATGGACCGCCGCGACCTTTACGATCACCGGTTTTTTGTATTCCGTCGCTTCCTTCAAAGAGAAAACGAGCTGTCTTAAGTCTTCTATCGAATAAATATCGTGATGAGGCGCGGGACTGATGGCGTCCGACCCCTCGGGGATCATACGTGTGCGCGACACGTCGCCGACGATCTTTGCGCCGGGCAGATGGCCGCCGATGCCGGGCTTTGCGCCCTGACCCATTTTTATCTCTATCGCCGCGCCGGCCGTCAGATAATCCTCGTGCACGCCGAACCGTCCCGAAGCCACCTGAACGACGGTGTTTTTTCCGTATTTATAGAAATCCTCGTGCAGTCCTCCCTCTCCGGTGTTGTAAAGTATGCCGAGCTCGGTCGCCGCCCGTGCAAGCGAAGCGTGTGCGTTGTAGCTTATCGAGCCGTAGCTCATCGCCGAGAACATTACCGGCAGGGACAAAGCGATCTGCGGCGGCAGATCGCATTTGATCTTACCGTCTTCACCGCGTTCTGTCCGCGACGGCTTTTTACCGAGGAACACCTGCGTTTCCATCGGCTCGCGCAGGGGGTCTATCGGCGGATTTGTCACCTGCGAGGCGTTTATGAGGATCTTGTCCCAGTAAACGGGCATCGGTTTCGGATTTCCCATAGAGGACAGAAGCACGCCGCCGCTGTTCGCCTGTTTATATATTTCCTTGACCGTATCGCTCTGCCAGTTTGCGTTTTCGCGCAGAGCGCAGTCGCTTTTCACGATCTTCAGCGCACGTGTGGGGCAGAGCGACACGCATCGCTGACAGTCTACGCATTTCGTCTCGTCGCTTATCATAACGCCGCGCTCCGCGCAAAACGAATGCACCTCGTTTGAGCACTGCCTTTCGCACACGCGGCAGGTTATGCATCTGTCGTTATTTCGGACTACCTCAAATTCCGGATATATGAATTCCACTCCCATTAAAACGCACCCTCCTTCACGGTCACGATAACCGGCTCTCCGCCCGACGGAGCCCATATTTTTGTAACGTCCGGCTCCATGGCGCGTATCGCCGCCTCCTCGCTCGCTATAAACACCCTGTCATCCTTTTCGCCAACTACCATGGAACGAAGCTTAAGCCTGTCGTTCAACGCCATAAGACCGCCGTCAAAGCCCGCGATTATCGAAAACGGACCGGTTATCAAAAGGCTCGGAAATACCGTTCTTAAATACTTAAGTTTCTTTTTTTCATATTCATCGGTTTTGCGCTCTATCGTGCTCCAGAACGGCGCGGCTATGACGTTAGCCGCCTCGGTAAGCGTCAGCCCCTGACGGCGGATCAAATAATCCAATATGTATGTGATGACCTCCGTATCGGTCTGAAGCGTGCATTTATATCCGAACATTTCGATATAACGGCGGTTTGCGTCGTATGACGATATCTCACCGTTGTGAACGACGGAAAAATCGAGCAGCGTGAACGGATGAGCGCCGCCCCACCAGCCCGGCGTGTTTGTCGGATATCTGCCGTGCGCAGTCCAGGAATAGCCTTCATATTCGTCCAGTCTGTAAAACAATCCAACGTCCTCCGGGAATCCGACCGCTTTGAAGGTACCCATGTTCTTGCCGCTTGAGAAAACGTACGCGCCGTCCGTTTCAACGTTGATCTTCATCACCGTGCGGGCGACGAATTCCTTTTCGTCAAGCTGAAGGTCCGCGAGCACCGAGCCGAGCGGCGTGACGAAATACCGCCAGATTATCGGCTCGTCCGTGATCCCCGGCATTTTCCGCGTCGGTATCAGCTCGCCTTTTACCACCTCAAACGATTCCTTCAAGAACGCCTCGCACTTTTTGCGGGTGTCGCGGCAGTCAAAAAATATATGAAACGCGTAAAGATCTTTATATTCCGGATATATTCCGTATCCCGCAAAACCACCGCCCAGGCCGTTGGAGCGGTCGTGCATGGGCTTCATCGCCCCGATCACGGACTCTCCAGTCATACGCTCTCCGTCTTTTGAGATCACGGCGGCGACGGCGCAGCCCGACGGTATCCTTATTCTGCCTTCTTTTTCCATAAAACACCTCGAAAAAACAAAAAGACGCCGTTTCCGCGCAGATTGCGACCCGCGCGGAAATGAACGTCTTTGCTCATTAACTTGCATTATACACCGTAAAAACTGTTTTGTCAATAGTAAAAATCGCCGGATTTGCAAATTTTTGCATGATTTTTGAAAAAAATTGCAAAAAAAGGGCTTGACAAATCGAAAAACACGGTGTATAATAGCAAGCGTTGAAGGCAAAGGCGTCTTTGAGCTTTACGGGCTCGGAGACGCGTTTTGATTTTTACGGAATTGAATATAATGAAGGCAAAGGCGTCTTTCATGTCGACACATGGAAGGCGCCTTTTTCTTTTGTTAAAACCGAAAGGAGATTTAAAAAATGAAAACGGTATCTGATTACTTCGGAGAGCAGGTATTTGACGACAGAGTTATGAAAGCGGCGTTATCGGCAAAGGTATATAATTCTTTAAGACAGACGATAGACGAGGGAAAGGAGCTCGATATCGGCGTTGCGAACGCAGTTGCCGAGGCAATGAAGAACTGGGCGGTAAACAAAGGCGCAACGCATTTTACGCACTGGTTCCAACCGCTTACCGGAATAACAGCGGAAAAGCACGACGGATTTATAACGCCCTCTCCCGACGGCGGCGTGATAATGGAATTCTCCGGAAAAGAGCTGATAAAGGGAGAGCCGGACGCCTCCTCGTTCCCGTCGGGCGGCCTTCGCGCCACCTTTGAGGCCCGCGGCTACACCGCGTGGGACCCCACCAGCTACGCCTTTATCAAAGGCAAAACCCTCTGCATTCCCACCGCGTTCTGTTCCTACAGCGGCCACGCGCTGGATAAAAAAACGCCTCTGCTGCGGTCCATGGAGGCCCTGAACAGGCAGGCGCTGCGCATTCTCCGCCTGTTCGGCAACACGTCCGCAAAGCGGGTGGTCTCCTCCGTGGGACCGGAGCAGGAATACTTCCTGATCGACAAAAAGCTCTACGACCGGCGCATGGACCTGCGGCTGACCGGACGCACCC
>CACZOH010000059.1 GCA_902782785.1 uncultured Ruminococcus sp.
AGATTTTTATAACGCCGCGAAGCGGCTCATAACTGCGCGTAAACGCATCAGAACTGTAAACTCGCCGAAGGCGATCATAACTTTTTTTGCATAAAAATGTGATCAAACCGATTTTTTGTCGGGTATTAAGGTGAAAGGCCTTTCAGCAGAGGAGGAAAGAACGTGAATGACAAAGAAATAGTTAAGCTGTTTCGGGAGAGAAACGAGGACGCGGTTTCCGAGGCGAAAAAGCGTTATGAGGATTATTGTCTTTATATCGCAAATAACGTTCTCCGCAATCGGCAGGATGCTGAGGAATGCGTAAACGACGCGCTTCTTTCGGCGTGGAACAGCATACCGCCGCAAAATCCCGAAAATCTTAAAACTTATCTCGGTAAGCTCGTGCGTGAGACGGCGATAAGCAGGTGGAGAGCCGAAAACCGCCGGAAACGCATAAAATCCGATATATGTCAGTCTCTTGACGAGATCGCCGAGATCGTATCCGGCGGAAACGTTGAGGATGAAATTGAGGAAAAAGAGCTTTCATCCGCGATATCACGATTTTTATTCTCCGTTGACGAAACAAAGCGAAACGTTTTTATCCGAAGATACTGGTTTTACGATTCGGTTGAGAGTATCTGTAAACGGTACGGCTTCGGAAAAAGCAAGGTCCTTATGATGCTCAAACGAACGAGGGACGACCTCGCGGAATACTTAAAGAAAGAAGGTTTTTTCATATGAAAGAAGAAATCATAAGACGCGCAATAGGCGAAATCGACGATACGCTTATCGAAGGCGCCGAAAAGGAGGAAAACAAAATGAAAAAGAATACAACATGGATAAAATGGACGGTAGTGGCGGCGGCTCTTTCTGTGTTGGCCATTACGGCGGCTTTTACACTGCCCGGGATGTTCAAAAACGTCACGTCTGCGGAGTCGTCGGATACGCCGACCGTTAACGGCGTTGAAGGCGGGGATAACACCAAAGAAGCCGTTTTTGAAAAAGGATACACCTACAGCGTAGATGAAGGCAAGTACGCCTTATACGTCAAGGGCAAGGTCATCAACGAAAAATACGTCGGCGGCAAGCTTGAAGACGTTACCGTAACGGCGGGCTGGATGGACGCAGACAAGAAAATGCTTACCGAAGAGCACGCAAAAGCGGAGATATACGAAATAACGGGCGTATCAACGGATACCGCCGTTGCGATCAGATTCCTTGACAAGTTAGAAGCGCAAACGACGGATCACTATTACGTCATAATGAATCCGGACGCCGATCTTACGCCCGTACAGTCCTACGTTATAACGTACGACGACCCCGCGCAAAACGAGGGCGAAGAAGTATTTGAATGAAAATGGCTGAAAACGGTCTCCCGCAATTATTTGCGGGAGATTTTTTAATAAGACTTGACAACCGGGTTTATATAAGGTATTATATAGATACCAAATATAACGGGATAAAATATGAAGAAAAGAATAATTGCCATATTTGTATGCGTTTTTGCGCTGATATTATCATCGTGCGGTGCAAAGACGGTGTCTGACGATACAGAGATGACGCGTGTCGAAACGGCAGGGACCGGAACCGCTGCGCCATATGAGACAGACGATCCGGAAAAAGAAACGGTACCGCCGCTTGAAACTGTGACGGAGATGGAGACAGAAACGGCATCCGAAACAAAAACGGAAATTGTAACAGAAGTCGAAACAGAAGCCGAAACGGAGCCGGTGGAATTGACGTACGGCAACGCTTACACCTCCCCCGGGTTTATGCGTTATCTGTCTGATAACTACGGAGAGGGCACGGTAAAGATCATAAAAGAAAGCGTTAATGACGGAAGCTTTGACAAAGAGCTTTATTACTCGCTGACGCACAAGAGCGTATACGTTCTGCTTGACGAGTATAACGGTGTTGAAAACAAAAAAAGCCGTGTCATAAGCTGCGCGGAGGACGGTGTCATAGGCTTCGGTTTTTGCGGTGATATAATGTTCTGCGACGGCATAAAGGCGATGAAAAGATACGTAGATCACGGAAATGACGTAAACGCGCTGATCCCCGCCGAACTGATCGACATTATGAAAAGCTATGACGTTCTGTTTGCAAACAACGAATTCTGCGCGTCGGACAGAGGCGAGGCTCTGAACAAATCATTTACTTTCAGAGGCAAGCCCGAGAATCTTGCGCTCTATCACGAAATAGGCGTTGATTTTGTAAGCGCCGCAAACAACCACATATACGATTAC
>CACZOH010000060.1 GCA_902782785.1 uncultured Ruminococcus sp.
CGCTGCCGAGCAGGTGTGATCCCTGCGCCGACGGTAAGGAAGCTTATAACGCTTCTTAAAGTCCGGATGAGAGAAAATAATTGCACGTACGTGCAAAGAAAGGTTTTTAAAGCCCCCGATTTTTTCGGGGGCTTGATTTTATTATGAAACTAAAAGAAATGAAATGCCCGCATTGCGGCGCAAATATGAAGATCGACATTTTGAATAAAAACGTCAAATGTGAATACTGCGGTACGGAGTTTATCACAGAAGAAGAAACGGCAACCGATTTAAACTCTGAAAAGCGTAAAAATACCGTAAAAATAAGCAGAAAAAGAAAAATAATTATTTATAAGCTTGTTATAACCGCCGTAATGTCGGCGCTCGCGGCGATCCTGATGCTGCCCGTATTTGAGATAATGCTGCCGTTTATGCCGCCTTATATCAAATTTGATTTTTCTGATTTTCCCGCTCTTTTCGCGGGAATAACCGCCGGACCTTTGTACGGCGTTGCCGTCTGCCTTATAAAAAATCTGATACATATCCCGCTCGGAAGCACGGGCGGTATAGGTGAGATAGCGAATTTTGTTATAGGCGCGGTCTACGTTCTCACATCGTCTCTGATCTATAATAAGATCAAAAAGCGCAAAGGCATCCTCATAGGCGGTCTGTGCGGTTCTTTCGCCATGGCGCTCGCCGCTTATCCCGTCAATCTGTTCATCGTTTATCCCGCTTACACGCGCATATATTTCGGCGGTTCGGTGCAGAGCGTTGTGGAGACTTATTCAAAAATACTGCCGTGGATATCAAATCTGCCTATGGCGCTTCTCATATTCAACACGCCGTTCAACATAGGAAAAGGTCTGATCTTAACGCTCATCGCCGTACTCGCGTATTCCGCGCTGTCTCCGCTCCTCAAACTCGTAGAGGCAAAATTTGAATAAAACGGTAAAAATATAAAACTTTTACTTGACAATATATTGAAATCGTGATATACTTTATAAAAAATATAAAGGAGATATATTATGGGAAAACTTAATATCAAGGAAGCTTTTTCAAAAATGTCAAAATTCCAGCTGATTGCGACTATACTCCTTCTTGCGGCGGTTGCACTGTTTGTTTTGCAGTTTTTTGTAAGTTACATTATAGATATAATCTGGAATAACTATTTCAGAACGATGTTTGCAAGCTTTTATAACTTCTGCAACCTCTGTATCGGTTTCATTATTCGCGTTGTCGATATAGCGATCGTTGCAGGACTTGCGCTCTCGATGCTTGTCGGAAGCAAAAAGAATTTTGCCGTATTGCTGATTATAAAAGCGGCTGTCGCATTATTGAACGTCATGGTCCTGACTCCCGGTCTGGTGTTCCTTTTCAATCTGGTATATCCCAACGGAAGGATCGGATACGGTGATCTGTTCTTCAACTATTTCATACAGATAGCTCTTGCTGCGGCGTACTGTCTGCTTGCCGTGCTCTTGCTCGGCGGCTTCAAAAAGCTTGTAAAGATACTCGGCTTTGCTGCGGCGGGCGCGATCGCTCTCATTTCCATCAGATACATAGTCATTTTCTTCACGGCGACCGCGGCGCTTCCGGGATACTTTGCCGAGAGAAAAGTTTCCGGCATTCTGAAAACGTTCTTCGCCGACTGGCCGAACTCTATTGCGTCCGTCGCCGTTGCTGCGGCTCTCGTGCTCATAGCGCTCGGATTCACGTTCGCCGTTATCAGAAAATCGGCTAAAAAAGACGCGGCTCAAAAGTCCGCGGAATAAACGAAAGCGAAAAAAAGGAAAAGATCAAAAATGTCTGAAGCTGAAAGGAAAATGTCGTCCCTATCAAAAATAACCGTGACGATTTTAATTACGGCGTTTTTCCTCTTAGCCTCCGGCGGTATAATATCGGTTTTTACGCCCGGATTTTTTGCCGCCGCGACAAGCGATCTGCCGTCGGTTCTGACGTTTATCTTTGACGTTTTATACTTTATTCTCTCGGAGATCATGCTTTTCGCCCTTATAAAAACGATCTTTGAAAGAAAAAAAGGATACGCGGCGTTTATCCTTTGCTTTGCCGCGCTCATAAATACGATAGACCTTCTGTTTGCTCGCCCCACGCTTTCCGCATTGGCGGGCAAAAGCTTTTTGACTGTTTCACCGGAGGAGTGGGTAACGCTTCTCGTAAGACTTCATTTTACGGTTATGATATCCGCGATATCCGCGCTTCTGCTCGGCGCGTTCAAGCAAAACAGAAGCGCCGCGGGGATTTTTCTCGCTGTCCTCACGTCGCTTTGTACGCTTTCAAATACAGTTTTCTGGGTGCGCTTTGTACAGAGCGCCATGGCGTATTTTCTGCGCGGAGATTTCAAAACTGCGTTTACGCTCGTATTCGGCAATATGGCCATTGAATCCGGCGTCGCTCTCGCCGTCTCCGGCGTCGCGCTGATAAGCGTCGGATGCGCCGTCGCTTCAAAGAAAAAAGCGAAGAAAGCGACTTGACAAAAGCGCCGCGTTTTGATATAATGTAAAAAAAATATCAAAGGCGGCAGAAATGAAAATACTGAGGATCACCGCCGCGATGCTTGTCACGGCGGTATTTTTGACCGTGTTGTGCGCCTGCGGGCAGGACAGAAGCGGTTATATGACGAATAATTGCAAAAAGGACGGAGTAAAGGAGTTTATCGCACAGTATCCGGAGCTTAAGGAATACGGATTTACCGAAAAAACGTGCTATAATATAACGCCCGACAATTTCGGCGGCATTACGCTTTATAAATCATCAGAGACCGCTTACACCGTCGCGGTATATCCCGGCTACAGTTATACGTTTATCGATACGTCCTCCGCTCCCGGGCTTATAAGCGCGTCGCTTTGCGACTTTGACGGAAACGGCGTGACGGATATTATATACACGTATAGCTCCGAGACGGAGAAAAAATACGGCATAGGCGTTTACAGCGGCGTGACGGGCGTTTCCTCTCCCGTTATCCAAAGCGACGGCTCGCTTTGCCCGTACGTTGTTAAACAACGGTCAAACGACGCATCGCTGCCCGACGTTTATTCGATCCTCGCGGTCACGGTCGAAGCGTTTGACAATAACCCCGCGGACCTCGGATGCGTGGCGGTAGCCGATATCGGGACCATCACCGCGCGCGACGGCGCACCGTATTTCAGTATGGACAGCGGAGAGAGCGTTGAAGTTGTTGGATACAGCGATGAAGGGATCAAAAAAGTCATTATAACCTCCGTCCCCACGTCGTCCGAACACGATAAAACCGTAGAAGACGCGGAAGAGATAAAGCAAATATCCGATTTCGTCAAAGGTATAAAAACAAAGGATGAGGCGGAGCCCGACGCTTCAAAGACGACGTTTATTATAGCGTTTGTCTACGACGAAAACAAGGTCTGCTACGCATATTATAACGAGGGCGGATACTTCAAATTCCACGGGGAAAGTTGGAAAAAGACGGACGGAGAGGAAAAAACTCCGTTTAATTAAGATTAAGGATTAAGAGGTGCGGCGGGATGCGTTCCCGTCGCGGGTTTTTTTAAGAATAAATAATTGCAAAAAAAAAATTTAAAAAACCGAAAGATTATGACCTTCTGTTACGTATAATATGTGACGGCGCTGCTGAAGGCGTTGAAGGAGAGAAGAAATGGATAAAGGCGCAGAGTATTATAAACGGTACCTTGACGGCGACGACGAGGGCTTTGTCCTTATTGTCCGCGACTATAAGGACGGGCTTATACTGTATCTCAACGGTATATGCAAAAACGCGCATACGGCGGAGGAAATGTGCGAGGAGACGTTTTTCCGCCTTATAACAAAGCGCCCGCGCTATAACGGCGCCGCGTCGTTTAAAACGTGGCTTTACACGATAGGCAGAAACACCGCTTACGACGAGCTGCGAAGGCGCCGCGCCGATATTTCGACCGACGGGCTTGAAATACCGTCCGGAATATCGCCTGAGGATAAGTACATAGAGGACGAGAGGCGCGCGGCCGTCAGACGTTCGGTAGGTTATCTGCCGCAAAAGCAGCGCGAGGCGGTATGGCTCACTTATTTTGAGGGAATGAGCGTAAAGGAGACCGCGAAAATAATGAAAAAGAGCGAAAACGCGGTATCCATGCTTTTGAACCGCGCGAAACCGAAGCTTAAGGAAGCTCTTATAAGAGAGGGGATAACGGATGAAAACTTATGAAAAAATGGCGGCGGACGTATTGAAGCGCCGCGACGAATATGAGGAAAGCAGAAAACAAAGCGAGTCGTCGCTCAAAACCGCGGTGACCGTCGTTTTAGCGGGTGCGTTTATCGTATCCGCAATGATAGTCGGTCCCATCATCGGAAGACTTATAAAATCCCCGGCAAATCAACCGTCGAATACGACCGACGCTGTCACACCCCCCGCGCAGACGGAAGAAATAAAAAAAGATAAGGAATTGACGTTTACTTTTATCAATTCAAAGGAATATAATGAGAATACATTAAAATCAATGTTCGGTTTAGTTACAGACAGCAAAGTTGATTTTAAAAATAGAACTGTTGAGGAGAAGGGGATCGAGCCTATAAAATATACTTTTTTAGGTAAAGAGTACATTGCCGAATATTCGGACAGCCAGTTTATAGGTAAGCACGGATTTGATGCGTATAAGTATAAGATAGTAAAAGATGGTACAATGGATGAAGACAGAGAGCCGTATATACTTTTGACAAAAGACGGGCAGTTTTATCAGATAATTGCGCTGACGCTTTTTAATGTGGATATGAGCGCGGTCCAAAGCAGAGAGGACATTGTGAAAGCGCTTCGCGAGGATGAAACGATGAAGATACTCGGCGTGGACGGTTACACCGATGCTAGCTGTTCAATGATGTCGGAGAATTCATATGCGGTCGAATTTTACAATACGTCAAACGGTATACCGCTGTCGAAGAGTATGGAGATAAGAATAAAAGCCGACGGCTCCGTATTCGGCGTGAAGATATCGCCGGAGCTCAACGGGGAATATAACGGGCAGATATACGGTAACGACGATATAAGCGTTGACAACCCGGACAGTGCGTTGATGAAAGCGTTGAACGAGAAGCTGGAGGAGATGTATAATTCGGACAAAACAAAGCTTTCAAGCTTCAAGTTCGATAGAATTCATTTTGCGCAGTACGAGGGAAAGCCCGCGGTATATATGTGGATGACGCTGTATATTGACTGCACGATGAATGAAAACGAGCCTTTCGGCGAAAATGTGCCTTGCCCGGAAGAGTTTATGGTCTTAATCGACGGTCTTGACCCTGTAAAATAAAACAAAAAAAGCGTCGGGTGACCGGCGCTTTAATCGTATAAGAGGTATTTTTTCCGCGTTTGCCTGAATTTTGCTGCGTCTTTATTCCACTTTTTCATAATTTCTTCTGCCGATAAGACGCCGTCGCGCAGGTCGGAGTTGCCGGTCGATAGGTCTATGTGGTATCTGCCGCCGTCGGTTTTCGGCTTGGTGAATTCAAAATCGTCCGGGTACATATCCCGTATCGTTTTTATCATCGTAACGCCTAAGCGGACGGGCGATAACGCCCGTTTGTCAGTCACGTGCAGGCGTACTCCGTAAAGCGTTTTGCCGGCATATCGTCCGAATTCCGCGCGGAAGAACGCGGGGCTGAATTTCACGCCTTTAAGCGTCCCGTCCGCGTTCAATCTGTCCGCCAGCGCGTCGGACTTTATGTATTCCGCTCCGACGAGCAGAAACGGCTGCGTCGTCCCGCGTCCGTCGCACACGTTCGTCCCCGCGAACATACACGTTCCGTTATAAACGTAAATGCTTTCAAGCGTCGGCAGATTCGGGCTCGGACGGACGAACGGCAGACCCGTTTCGTCGTAATACATATCGCGTTTGTAACCTTTCATTCTCACAACGGTCAGATCGCAGCCTATTTTGTATTCGCCGTTATAAAGCCGCGCAAGCTCGCCGACTGTCATCCCGTGGCGTATCGGAACGCGCGTCATACCTATGAACGACAGGTTTTCCGGATCCTGTATACAGCCCTCGACCCTGTCGCCTATAGGGTTTGGTCTGTCAAGCACTACGAGCAAAACGCCCTGCACGGCGCAGGCGCACATAACGTAGAAGAGAGTTGAAACGTACGTAAAATAACGCGAGCCGACGTCCTGCATATCAAAGACCATACAGTCAAGCTCCGCCATACTCTTCCGGTGCGGCATATACGCGCCGTCGGTTTTTGCCTTGTCGGTCGAGGTGAAAAAATCTTCAAACAGACTGTAAACGGGCTTGCCCGTCAGATCATCGACGCCGCCGCTCACCTTTTCGCCCGGCCCGAGCACACCGCGCGGTCCGTGCTCCGGCGAAAATATCGCGCGCACGTCAAATTTTTCATTCAGTATATCAACGGGGTATCTGTAATCCGAAGACAAGGCGGAGCAGGCTGAAATAACGCCCAGCCGCTTGCCGGAAAGCAGATTTTTTATTTTTTCCTCATCTATCCTGTCAATACCCGTCTTTACCATAATATCACCTCTTTTTGTAATATTTTACCACAAAAATACCGCTATTGAGTTGACAATATAATGCTTATATGTTAAAATAGAAACAACAAAGAGGTGTTTATGAAATACAGAAGTGCCGTTTTCAGAAAAAAACCGTATAACGACAATGACGGCGGAGATTTTGTCAAAGCCGTCGCCGAAATGACGGATTATCATATAAAGCATAACGAAAAATACGCTGCGCTCTGCTTGGACGCGGGGTTTACGACAGATATGCTTAAAACGGAGAAGGATCTTGAAAAGCTCCCTTTCATACCGACGCTCACGTTCAAACGCCATTGTCTTTTTACCCTGCCGGAGAAGAGGATACCCGTAAAAGCTACGTCCTCTGGCACGGGCGGCGCCGCGGGCGTTATCGGCTTTGAGCTGTCCGGTCTTTTCTGCGCCCTGAAAATGGTATTGAAGATATTCTCATATAAAAAGCTCTTTTCTTTAAAGCCGACGAATTACGTGATCTTCGGCTACAAGCCGGATAAAAACAATAAGACGGCGGTATCTAAAACCGCGTTCGGCGCAACGCTTTTTGCGCCCGCGCTCCACAGGACCTATGCCCTGACGCGCAGGAACGGCAGATATGAAGCAGACCTTGACTCTGTATGCAAAGCGATAGTCGGTTACTGCAAGCGCAGGCATCCCGTCCGTTTTATGGGCTTTCCGTCGTACACTTATTTTGCAATGAAGCTTTTAGCGGATAAGGGAATAAACGTAAAACTTCCGAAGGGCTCGAAAATAATGCTTGCGGGCGGTTGGAAGCAGTATTACCGCGAGCAGGTCGATAAAAAAGAGTTTTATGACACGGCAAAACGCGTGCTCGGCGTGGACGACTGCGATATCGTCGAATTTTACGGCGCGGTCGAACACCCCGTATCGTACTGCGACTGCAAAAACCACAACTTTCACATACCGTCCTACAGCCGCGTCATAATCCGCGACGTCACGACGCTGAAACCCCTCCCGTACGGACGGACCGGGCTTGTCGAGCTGATAACGCCTATGATCAAGGCGACGCCGATAACCGCCGTGATGCCCGACGATTTAGGCGTTTTATACGACGGGGAGAGCTGCGGCTGCGGAATAAAGTCGCCGTACCTTAAAATAATCGGCCGCGTGGGTTTAAAGGATATAAAAACGTGCGCCGCCGGCGCGTCGGAGCTTTTGGGGGAGATAAAGCTATGATACTGTATAAAGGCGGGATATATGATACGTGTTTTACGGAAAAACTGCTGTCAGATTTGCAAAGCGACGCAAACGACGCGCTTCTGCATAAAAAAATCGACACGGAAAAGCTCATTTCCGCGGTCGATGAAATATCATTGAGGATAAGCAAAGGAGATTACGACGATCTTATAAACTCGCTTGAGATAGACGGGATAGAAGAATACAAAAACAGAGCCGCGGAGCTTTTGCGGCGCAAAAACACGGAACTTAACTTAAAGGCGCAGCTGCCGTCTTTATGCGAGCTGCCCGGGATCGGCGCGTACGTCGCGCCCGTCGGCGTGCTTTTCCACATAGCTGCGGGCAACGTAGACGTTCTGCCGGCTTACAGCGTGCTGTCCGGGCTGTTTTGCGGCAACGTGAACGTACTGAAGCTTCCGTCGCAGGATAACGGTATAACGATAAAAATACTGTCGGAGCTTATTTCGATAATGCCGGAGCTGTCGGATTTCATATACGTTTTCGACACGCCGTCCTCCGACGTCGTATCGATGATAAAAATGGCGGAAGCGGCGGATAAAATAATCGTATGGGGTGGGGACGAAGCGGTTTCAGCCGTACGGCGTCTTGCGCCGCCCGCGATACCCGTCGTATCCTTCGGTCATAAGATAAGCTTTGCGTATATTGGCGCGGATTATGAAAAATACCCCGCTGAGCTTACCTCGCTCGCGGAGCATATAATAAAGACCTGCCAGCTTTTATGCAGCAGCTGTCAGCGGATATACATAAATTCCGGAAATCCGAACGACGCGGATGAATTCTGCCGCTTTTTCTTACCGTATCTGCAAACCGCGCGCGGCAGATATCCGCTTGCCGATATAGGCGCGGCGGCTGAGGCGACGCTCAGCGAATATTCGCGGAAAATAGAAAAATCGCTTTGCGGTACCCGGAACGGCGGTGAGAGAATATACGCCGGAGACGGCTGCCGTCTTACCGCAAAGGACGACAAAACGCTTGATATATCGGGCTTTTTCGGTCAGGTCGACGTATCCGCGGTACCGATTAACGAGCTGTTTTCCGTACTGCGAAGGAAAAAAGGATATTTGCAGACGGCTTGCATAATAGCCGACGAGGAAACAAAAAGAGAAGCGGAAAAAGCA
>CACZOH010000061.1 GCA_902782785.1 uncultured Ruminococcus sp.
CCGCATCAGCGCGCTCAAAAGCTCTATCGCGTTGAAGCCAATCGCACCTAACAGCTCCGTTTCCGATATCCTCGACCTGTATTTTACAATCAGAACGACGGACAAAGCGACGTACACGATGGAACAGAGCGGTATCAGAAAGATCAGCGGTCCGTCCTGAAATCCGACCTTTTCCACAACGGAGTAGATCAGGCCCCACTTCATCGTGCCGAACATAAAGACGGTGACGGCGATGAACGGAAGCCTCGCAAGCCACCTGATCCCGCGCTTATGAAGGAACAACTTCACGATCATACAGGAAAACACGAAGAACAGGAAAGACCTCATCACATTTACGAGGTAAAACGCCCCGTAAAGTATGTATACAAGCTCGTACGAGCCCGTCCTGCGGAAATTCCCGTTGACCGCCAAAGCCACGCTCTCAAGGATCATATTCAGAAATTCCGCGGTCAGAAGCGCGAGAAAAACGTTGTTGATCTTTATGGGGAGACGCGGTTTTGCTATATAGTATATGAAAAATATGGAAATGGCCGCTATACCGGGAAGTATAATCATCAATTCATCCATATATCTGCCTCATTTCACACAAGCAAAAATCAAGCGGTGCCTTCTACGACTGATATTCTATCATATTTCCATATAGAATACAATACTTTTGGGTACTGTTAACATATTGTTTACATTATTTTGCGGTGTAAAACGCTACGACGGCTTTATGCATATTGTACACGTCGTATTTGGAGACCACCTCGTACGGCGCGTGCATCGAGATCACCGGAACGCCGACGTCCACGGTGTCTATGTTCTTTTCGGAGATGAATTTCGCGACCGTTCCGCCGCCGCCCTGATCGACCTTGCCGAGCTCAGCCGTCTGCCATACGACGCCCGCGTCGTCGAATATCTTCCTTATTCTGCCTACGTATTCGCCGGAGGCGTCGTTCGTGCTTGATTTTCCGCCGCCGCCCGTGTATTTGGAAAGCGCTATGCCGCAGTTTATGAGCGCGGAGTTGTTTATCTCAAACGCGCCTGCGAAATTCGGGTCGTACGCCGCCGATACGTCGGCTGACAGACACGCGGAATTTGCGCGTACCACGCGCTCGTTCTTCTTAAGCGCGGCGCAGATATCGGCTATGATATCGCAGAACGCGCTCGTCTTCATACCCGTGTTACCGTCGGAGCCCGTCTCCTCTTTGTCGGCGAGTATGCTCATGACCGTCTTTTTCGGGTTTTCAAGGCTCATTATCGCCGTTATCTCGGGGTACGCGCAGACCTTGTCGTCGTGACCGTACGCCGCGATAAGCGATCTGTCAAGGCCCACGTCGCGCGCTTTCATCGCGGGAACGGCGCAAAGCTCCGCGGACTGGAAATCGACCTCGGTCATGCCGTATTTTTCGTTGAACAGACGGAGCAGGTTGAGCTTTATCGCCTCGCCCGTCTCGTTATCGAAGGGCTTGCTTCCGGAGAGCAGATTGAGCTGTTCGCCTTCTATCGCCGCGCCCAGCTGCTTTGCGTACTGATCGCGCGCAAGATGCGGGAGTATGTCGTTGATGTAGAACAGCGGATCGGTCTCGTCCTCGCCTATCATCACGTCGACCGTCCTGCCGTCCGCAAGCGTAACGACGCCGTGGAGCGCAAGCGGTATCGCCGTCCACTGATATTTTTTGATGCCGCCGTAGTAATGCGTTTTCAGAAACGCCATTCCGCCCGCCTCGTAAACGGGGTTGGCTTTGAGATCGAGACGCGGAGAGTCTATGTGCGCCGCCGTTAGGGCGATGCCGTTTTCGATATCCTCACTGCCTATTATGAAGAAATAAACGCTTTTTCCTCTGTTGTTATAGTAGTATTTTTCTCCGGCTTTTACTTTTTTGCCGAATTTGTATTCGACAAATCCGTTTTTCTTTGCGAGCTCTATCGAATATTTCGTCGCGTCTCGCTCGGTCTTGCCGTTGTCGAGGAATTTTTTATATCCCTCGCAGTATTCGTTTACGGCGTTTTCCTCGTCCGGACATTTCTCAAAAGCGGTTTTTTTCTTATAAACAAGCTTTTCCTTCAAAAGCTCGCCCGCCGGTTTTTCTTTGGTTTCCTTTTTCTTTGGCATGATCTTATCCTCTCTGTATTAAAATTTGGTTTTTCTTGTAAGCGTTATCTCATCCGCCTCGCAGAAGCGGTCGAAATTGTCTTCCGTTATTTTGTACTCGCAGCCGCAGGAGCAGCAGCGGACGGCGAAGCTCTCGTATCTGACTACAAGCTCTATATCGCCGTTGCAGTTGTTCTCGGGCTCGCCGCCGAGCAAAAGCATATTGTTCCTGTCGCCGGAAGACAGGGAGTTCCCCTGCTTCACCTGACAGTCGCAATAGATTTTTCCGTCCTGCAAAAGCTCCTTCACGACGGTCGAGATCATCGGCAGAAGCGACAGATCCGGCGCAAGCGGCCCGTTATATCCGTCCTCCTCCCCGCCGTCGAAATAGTCGAGCGCGTCGTTTTCCTCAAGTATTTCGTAGAGCTCCTTTTCCGCACGGTCGAGCTGCTGTTCGACGTTTTCCTTTGTGCCTATAAAGCATATATCCATTCCGGAATAAGGGCAGGCGAGCATCGTGAGCGGTCTGTTGAGCACCGTTTCCTTTGAAAGGATGAATTCGTGCTCGTCCGCGCAGACAAAGCACGGTACGGATAAACGAAGCTTGCCGTCCGACGTGTACGTCATTTTCAGTTCGCTGTCGAATTTGGGGCATTTGAGCTTTATCATATCGCCGGACAGCGCAAAAACGCCGACCATGCTCTTGACCGCGCCGCCGCAGACGGGACAGCGGTACGCCACCGTTGTATTTTTGGGATGTATGACCATTACAGGCTCCTCTCGTAATAAAACAGATACTGCTGGGCGATGCCCGCGTATTCCCCGAGAGAGGACACGTCAAGGTGACCGCCGAAATATTTGTCGATAGTCTTTTTTATCCATACGTCTACGGGAAACGCGCTTTTTTTGTCAAGCGCGAACAAAAGCGTGCAGGACGCGACCTTCGGTCCCACGCCTTTTATCGTGCAAAGCTCCTCCATTCCCTGCTCGTATGTATATTCGTCTCTTATCTTATAAAGATCCATACC
>CACZOH010000062.1 GCA_902782785.1 uncultured Ruminococcus sp.
GAAGCGGTGTTCGCCTCATCCACCGCACGCCGCGAACCCCCAACGCTCTCAAGTTCGCGTCGGGGAACCCCGGCCGCGGTCCCCCTTTCCCAAAAGGGGAAGGTATTAAAAAAGGCCGCGAATGCGGTCTTTTATTTATGGCTGTGCGTACCGCCTCTTTTCTTCACCGTCTTCTGCGCGCAGCGCCGCGGTCGGCGTCCCCCCCACCGCCCGACCGCGCGATTTTTAATATCAGTAAAACACTATGCGCCGGATGCGACGTTCCGACCGGGGCCGGAACAAAAACGTTTTGGGCAAAAAAACCGAAAGAAGCAAACGCTCCTTTCGGCTTTTTATCCCGGGTCATATTATCCGATATTTATATCGAAATTATATACAAACTCGCCCGACGGACTTCCGTTACCGTCTGCAAACATTACCCTTGCGGAAACAGTATAAACGCCGATTCTCTCCACCGCACCCTGCGGCACGCTGTTAAAGGCTTCATTATCACCCGTAAACCTCATTTTCTGCACGTACTCTTCACCGGGTTTCAGCGTCATATATGATTCTTTCAAATCAAACGGGACATTGTACGTATCCATATCTTTAAAGCGCACGGTTTCATTATTCGCTTTGTAAATACCGATTTGTATTTCCTGATGCGAATTATGTTCAGGCGCATCCACCGGTACTATGATCGTTACGGCGTGATCCGTTGTATTTTTAAGCTTCGCTGTCAATTCAATGACAGAGAAGAAATCATATCTGTCGGAATTGAATTCGAGCGTCAGCGCAACTCCGGTATCATCTGCCGAAAACGACTTTTTATTACCGTTTTCGTTTTTCTCGTCTCGCGACACGGGATGATCTTTGAAATACGGCGCGGAGGTTATCATTTCAAACAGATATTCCGGTGAAAGCTGTGATTCAGCGTCAAGCGCGGCGTAATCGGCAGGCGTGAGATTTACGGGCGACGATTTATCCGTGACCTCACCGGACAGCTTCGTATATCTGTATATTATCTCGCATCCGTCTGCTTTGAATGTAACGGAATACCTGAGCATCAGTTTCCATGTCCTGTTTCCGTACGGGTCGCTGTAGAGAACACGGCTGTTTTTAATAAGTGAAGTTGACAGCTTATCGGCGTCAACAACGTTTTCCGCTTCTTTTTCGTCAAGTTTTTTAATCGTTATATCCAGCCAGTTAGTGTCTTTGCCGTTTGAATCGGGAGCGCCGATATATATATTCCATTCCTCGTCTACGTAACGTGATTTTCCGTTGTTTTGCTTATATTCACCGGGTACTATTCTGTATACGTCAAAATTTGTAAACAGGTTCGGAATTGTCACGGGGATAAAATCCTTATACGGCTCCATTTGATACAGTTCGTCTATCTTGAGCTTTTCCGTATCCGGTATTACGGCGCTCGGGTCATTCTGGTCTAAAATCCTTTCGGATGTGGTCCCGTTTTCTGTATTTGTCAAGGCATCAGACACACCCTCTCCGCTTGACGCCGGGTCGGTCTTTGGTCCCGATACTTTCAGCAAAACAAACGACAAAACGAAGAACGAGCAGACGATGGCGGCGATTCCTACGCCGCTGAAAACGGCGCGCAGACGGTAGTTTTTCTGCTTTTCCGACGTGTAGAGATACGCATCGGCGGCTTTTTCCTCGCTTATACCGCCTATCGCGCGATATATCATTTCATTTTTTTTCATTTCAATACCCCTCCTTTTGCAGAAACTCTTTAAGTTTATCTTTTGTTCTTTTGACGGACATTTTGACGCGGGATAAGCCCATTCCGTACCGGTTTGCTATCTCCTTATATTCCATATTGTAGAAATAGCGGCAGATGAAAATGCGTCTGCTTTCGGTATCGAGACCTGACAGAAAGCTGTCTATCAGCGCCGACAGATGTTTTTCCTCGATCTGCGATTCAACGTCGTCGCCTCCGGCGCAGTCCTCAAGCTCGTCGATGCAGACGGTGACGGCGCTGCGCTTTTTGCGGTGGTTTTTCCGGTACGTTTCCAGTGCGTTGTTGCGCGCGGCTTTGAAAATATACCCGGGCAGATTTACGGGGTTATCCGGCGGAACGTTATTCCATACGGTCATAAGCGTGTCGGATAAAACCTCCTCCGCGTCCTCGCGGTTTTTCAGAAGATTATAAGCTATATCCTTTATACCGGCGCCGTAAAGCTGCTTTATGTACACCAGCGCCTCTTCGTCACGCTTATACAGCAAATCGATGATATAACTGCTGTTCATACAGGCACTTCCTTTCTCTGTCCGTCATAAGTAATATGACTGTTTGACGCTCAAAAGTCACGGGATTTTTGAAAATTGAAAAAATTTTGTTTTTCACATTGTATAAACGGGAGGGTCGCCCCTCCCGCCTTATTGATTGTTTTGTCTCTTACTTTTTCTTTTTAACGATCATCACGCCGATGACGGTTATTATCACGCCCGCGGCGACTATCGCGATTATTATGAACGGGTTGACGGAGGAGCCGCTGTTGTTTGTCTGCTCCGTTTCCGCGCCCGTTGTTTCCTTTGGCTCCGTTTCCGTCTGTGATACGGTCGATGTCTCCTCCGTTTCCGTCTCCGGCTCTGTCTCCGTTTCTGTCTCCGTCTCGGTTTCGGTCACGGTCTCCGTTTCTGTTTCAGTTTCGGTCTCGGGCGGGGCGGTCGTTTCCGCCGTCGTCTCCTCTATCTCACCGTTAAGCACGCCGACGATATATGCGGCTCTTTCATCCGCCTCCTCCGCGGTCTTGCTGAACAGTATGTTATGCACGTACATAACGTCGCCCTCGGTCGCGGAGGTGAAGAAATCGAGACGTATGCCCGTAGCCTTTCCTTTCCATTTTGAAACGCTCTTTGCGCTGATATTGACGTACTCGTATTTGCCCGTCCGCTTTATCTGACCGACGGCGGACTGTCCGCCCTCCGCTCCTCCGCCGTTTGCGCAGAAGAATATCTCAGTCGAATACGATGCTTTCGCGTTAGTTTCCGGCAGCTTATACACCACCGTCGCCACTTTGTAATCATCAGCCGATATATTTTCCTTTGCGTACTGATAGCTTATATTGACGTACGGGTCGTTCGTTTTAAGCCCTGTCGCGGTAAGCTTCAAATCGCCGTTATCCCATTCGCAGGAACACTCGTTTTTAGCGCCGGCGACGCCGTCCGCGTACGCTTTTGAGGGGAATGACAGATTTGTCATGTCAATCTCCACCTTTTCGGGCTTTTCTATAACGAATTCGCCCTGCGCCGCGCGCTCTTTTCCGAACGACAGGATTATCGAGTTGTTTACCGATCTGTCGCTTCCGTCGGACGGGCTGTTTACCGTCTGCAGGTTCTTATAATCGTCGGCTTTTGCGATCGTCATCGTAGTCGAGCCGCCGCCGTCAACAAGGAAAGCGTCGTACAGGTCGAGGTCCTTTGCAAGCTGCGAGAGCGTTGACGAGCTTGCGCCGACGGAATAATTCTTCTGTCTTCCGTCTATCGTGATCATAACGACTTTTTTATCCGAGGTATAACCGATGATCGTAGAAGGATAGTTTGCGCCCTCTCCGACTCCGTTGCCCGTGAGCTTGCCGCCCACGACGAACTGTATATGACCGCCGACGCAGTTGGTGACGCGCTGCCATAACTCCGTTTTGCCCTCAATATCCGTTATCTCACACGTAAAATTTATTTTGTCGCCAATTTTGAATTCGTTTATATAAGACACTCTCGTTCCGCGCGCGGTGAGAACTATCTGCTTGTTGTTTATAAGCGGCGGATCCGCGCTGTCGTCCGGGCCGTAGATCGCCTTTACGGTGCCGGTGAAGTCGGCGCCGTGACACATTTTGTAATCCCCGTCAAATTCTATAAGCACTTCATACGCGTCGTCGAGCGCAAAGTTGTTCAAGCCCTTCATCGCCTTGTCGGTATAAACGACGAGCGCGTTTTTTGCGGGAAGCCTGTTTATGCCGTCCGCTTTTACCTCTTTGCCCGTGTTTTCGTCCTTTATCATGACCTTTGCCTGAGGGTTGCCCATTACGGGAATAAAATCGTCCGTCACGCCGAAGGACCAGAATTCACCCTCGTACGGCGTTTCCTGCGTCATATGGGCGGTCGAATAAATCTCGCCGTCCGACATATTGAAGCCGCGCGATACGGGAAAGCTCTTTTTCACGACCGCGTCGGAATATCCGCCGTAGGACGTGCCGCTTCCCTTGACTCTCGCGTGCGCGTATGTGACCATCCACATATCGCCGTTCACGCCCGCAATCGCGGTCTTGCCGTTGTTCTCTTTCGTGAACGCATTCATCACGTTTTTCGTCGTAGAAAGCTTCACGGCGCAGTCCTGCGGGTACACGACGTCAAGATACAGATCGCGCTGCGCAAGATCAAATTCTATTATGTTTATCTTCTGCAATTTGTAAGGAGACGAGGCGGGCGTTTCTATATAGTGTCTCATAACGCCCGGGTATATCTCCGTCGTGTTGTTGAACTTCTGTCCATCAAGATCCCACGACGCGGAAACGGCGCAGGAGAGGATGAAGATAAGCGTTAAAAAAACGGATAATGCTTTTATTTTTTTCATATTTTTATGCTCCCTGTTTGATCTGTTCCTTATTTTATCATATTATTTTGATATTGTCAATAAACAAGGCGGTCAAAGATAAAAAAATAAATCCGTTTTGTCAGGATCAACATATAATTCATAGTATTCCGGAGAAGAATTTTTGCTTATAACTCTTTACAAAACGGTTATTTTGTGATAAAATCATATCAAATAAATTACGGGTATAAAATTATGGATTACAAAAAGAATTTAAGGTATTTTCAGAACAAGAAGCTGATGCTTTACGGAAGCGCGGCTTTGCTTGCCGTGGGCGCGCTTTTATGGGTCCTCCCGAGAAACGCCGACAACCGTTTTGTTATGTATATCCTTTCTGTCATCCTGATCCTCGTAGGCGGGGCGGCGCTCATTATCACCGTCACGTCGCGCTCCGGCGACAAAAAGATAGACGAGGACGTGCAGGACGCCTTCAAGCTGTTCGAGGAGGAGACGCTCGAACGCTATGATCTGTACGAAAGACAGCTTCCCTACGTTGAATCCGCGGTGCTTGAGGGGTACAAATATTTTGAAGGCTCGTATCTGCGGCGCGACAAACAGGGCAAGTACAGAACGGAGATATACGCAAAAACGCACGTTTATTTTGTACCTGAAAAGCTTTGCATAGGCGCGTACGAGATATCGCTGATCGAAGATAAGAAAGAAGACAGAAGCGCCGCCGTCCCGTATTCCGATATCGAAAAATCGTATCTGAC
>CACZOH010000063.1 GCA_902782785.1 uncultured Ruminococcus sp.
GCGGTGCTTATCTTCCCCATGCTCGTTTCGGTATTCTATATATACCTGTTGAGACAGACGTTTTTGCAGATACCGAACGAATTATATCTTGCGGCGAAGGTCGACGGCACGAGCGATTTCAAGTATCTGTGGAAGGTCATGCTTCCGCTTTCGGTGTCGACGATCATAACGATTACGATACTTAAAATGATGGGCGCGTGGAACGCGTATATCTGGCCCCGTCTCGTTGCAAACGACGCGGCGCACCAGCTTATTACGAACGGTCTGCGCGGCGCAAGCTTCACAAACGAGTTCGGAGAGGTAAACTACCCGGCGCAGATGGCGGCGGTCACGATAGTTTCGATACCTCTGTTCCTCGTCTTCGTGTTCTTACGCAAATACATTATGCGCGGCGTTTCACGCAGCGGCATAAAAGGCTGATACGGATAACACCTCTTTTCAGAGGATAAAATATAACCGGCAAAGGAGAATACAATGAAAAAAATCATCGCTTTGATACTGCTCACGTTTGTTTTATGCGCGGGCGCGCTTACAGCCTGCTCGGGCGGCGGAAGCGCCGACGACACGAACAAGCCGGCGGAGCAGTCCTCTCACACGATACCCACGGAAGACGTAACGGTCGTTTTCTATCACACGATGGGTAAAAACCTGCGCGACGTTCTTGTAAAGTACGTTGCAGAGTTCAACAAGGTATATCCGAACATAACGATAGACGAACAGTCGATCGGCGGTTACGACGACGTGCGCGACCAGATAATCACGGAATTACAGGCGGGCAAGCAGCCGACTCTCGCATACTGCTACCCTGACCACGTCGCGACGTATCTGCGCAGTAAAAAAGTCATCGACCTGAATGAATACATAAACGACGCGAACGTCGGTCTTACCGATGCGCAGAAGAACGACTTTATAGCGGGCTACTACGCGGAAGGTCAGCAGTTCGGCGACACGTCCAAAATGTATACGCTTCCCTTCTCCAAATCAACGGAGGTCATGTACTACAACAAGACGTTCTTTGAGCAGAACAATCTGAAGCTGCCGGATCACTGGTTCTCCACCGGCGCGTCTGACGACACCTCGATGGAATACGTTATAAAGAGAATCAAAGAGATAGAGCCGAACAGCATACCGCTCGGCTACGACTCCGAAGCAAACTGGTTCATCACCATGACGGAGCAGTTAAAAACTCCCTATACGCAGGCAGTTGACAAGGTTGAAGACCGCTTCCTGTTCAACAACGAACAGAATATGGACTTCTGCAAAAAGTTCAGAGAATGGTGTCTGAACGGCTATATGACGACGCAGGCGATATACGGCGGATACACCTCCGGTCTGTTCACAAACAACGCGGCGAACGACAGCGGCGTAGTCATCCGCTCCTACATCTCTATCGGCTCCTCCGCGGGCGCGACTTATCAGTGCCCCGCCAAGCAGGACGACGGATCTTATCCGTTTGAGGTCGGCATTGCGACGATACCGCAGGCAGACGCCTCCAACAAAAAGGTCATTTCCCAGGGTCCGTCTCTCTGTATGCTTAAGCAGAAGGACAGCAAGGTAAACGACGCGGCGTGGGCGTTTGTGAAGTATTTACTCACCTCGCCCGAATTCCAGGCTGAATTCTCCATGGCGTCCGGTTACGTTCCCGTTCTTAAATCCGCGTTCGAGCTTGAACCGTACAAGGAGTTCTTAGCGGGCGCGAACAACAACAAGGAAGGCATTGCGGCGCTTTCCGCAAAGATCTGTATGGAGCAGGAAAGCTCGTACTTCACCTCTCCCGCGTTCGTCGGCTCCTCCGACGCGCGTGACGAAGTTGGTAAACTTCTTACAGCATATATCTCTGCCGCGGCGACCGTAACGGAAGCAGAGCTGAAACAGCTCTTCGCTGACGCATATAACCGCTGCATCTCGCTCAACCAGTAACGCGAAAAAATGAAAAAAGATTTATATTATAAAATATTAGCCGTTCTCGCCGCAGCCGTCGTCGTTTTCGCTTTTACTCTGACCTCGTGTCAGAAAAAGCCCGCGGAAACGACCGGGACGGATACGGCGGCGACGACGACTGATAACGAGACGCCGGACGAAAACGACGGCGTATGGGAATATACAAGGGACGCTTCCCTTCCCGATTACGCGACGCAGATACAGTTCAGCGCCTCCGGACTTGACAGTGATTTTGACAAGACCGGTCGCGGCAGAGTGACGGTCGAACAGTATATAGACGGCGACACTGTCCATTTTTACAACAATTCAAGAACCGAAATAATAAAGGTCCGTTTTCTTGCGATAGACACGCCGGAATCGACCGGAAAGGTCGAGCCGTGGGGCAAGCCCGCGTCAAAATACACCCGCTCAAAGCTTGAAAAAGCCGCCGAAATAGCGCTTGAAAGCAACGAGGAGGGCGTGGCGACGCTCGATTCCACGGGCGACCGCTATCTCGCGTGGGTCTGGTACAGAAACGAAGGCAGCGACGTCTGGAGAAATCTCAATATAGAGATCTTAGCGGACGGCCTCGCAATGGGCAAAAGCTCCTCTTCAACGCGCTACGGCACCGTGGCGCTTGAGGCTCTGACGAGCGCGAGAAGCGAAAAGCTCAACCTCTATTCCGGCAAGCACGACCCGCTGTTCTTCTACGGCTCTGCGGTAGAGCTTTCGATAAAATCGCTCGTTTTGAACAGAAGCACGTACAACGGCGTCAAGGTAAGATTTGAAGGCGTCGTCACGAAGGAAAGCGGCGGCGGCATTTACGTCGAGCAGTTTGACACGGATACGCAGCAGAATTACGGCGTATACGTTTACGGCGGTTTTGCCTCGCTCGCGCCTAAATTCCTGGTTCCGGGCTACAGGCTCAGCCTCACCGGAACGGCGGACGACAACGAGTCCTTCGGCTTCCAGGTATCGGGTCTTTCGTTCTCTCTCATCAACCCGACGGACGACGACACGAAGATACTTGAAAAGAACGTGGAAATAAAGCCGACGCTTATCACGGCAAACGATCTGAACAACAACGAAACGCTTGAAAACACGTTCGTTCGCCTTGAGAACATAACCGTCACGGATATTTACACGACGCAGAGCACCACGCAGAGCGACGGAGCCATGACGCTTACGTGCAGATCAGCCGACGGGGAGACGCTTACGGTCCGTACCGTCAAACTGACGCTCGATAACGAAACCGTCACGGAGGAATATTTCCGCGGCAAAACCATAAACGTAAACGGAATTTCCACAACGTATAACGGCAAGCCTCAGCTTAAGCTGTTTACGCTCGGCGATTGCGAGATAATCTCACAGTAAACAAAAAACAACATAAAATAAGGAGAACTCTCTATGAAAAAAATATTGGCCGCGCTCCTTGTGCTTTTAATGGTAGTTTCCGTATTTGCGTCGTGCAGCAATAACGGCGCGGAAACGGGCACCGATACGGCAACGGAGGCGGGAGAAAAACAGCTTTCGCAGGAGCTTGTCGACGGCGCCGCCGAAATGGTGTACGAATACAACAAGCCCGGCATAGACAACTCCGTTTCATCCTCCTTCACACTTCCCACTGCCGTCGACTACGAGGATAACACCTTTGACGTCGAATGGAAGGTTGAAGGCGGAAACGGTCTTGTATCGCTTGCGAACGCGGAGGAAGGCAAAACGACGGTCGTTATCGACCCGTACGCCGACGCGGACACCGAATTCAAGCTCATAGGCACCGTCAAGGGCGGCGAATTCACAAAAGACGTTGAACTCAATTACAAGATCAAGGCGTTTGCGGTGGCAGACTGGAAATACTGGTCCGAGAACACCAAGGACGTTTCGATGAACATACGCGGCGTGATAGTTGCAAAATATCCGTACAACGACGCCAACAAGAACATAGGTGTGTTCCTGCAGGATCTTGACGGACAGCACGGCTATTTCGCATACAGAATGAAATGCAATTCCAAAGAAGAAGCCGATACGCAGCTTGCGATAGGCAACGTCATAATCGTAAACGGCACGACATCCATTTACAACGGCTTCCGTGAAATGGGCACGGGCTGCACGTACTCCGTGGTGCTCGGCTCCGACGGCAAGCCGACAAAGGGCGAGATAAAGACGGTTTCGCTCGATGAATTCTTCAAGGAAGGCGCGGTCCTCGCCACGGCTCTCGATCCGTATCAGAGCGTTATAGGCAAGATAACCGACGCAAAGATAAAGAGCATAGACTGGAATTCAAACAACGCGGAAAACTACGTTGAAAAGGGCGCGGGCTCCGTTTACGTAACGGTAACGAAGAACGGCATTGATTTCAAGCTCTACCTCTCCACCTCGAACACCCTCTCGATCTCCGAGCTTCAGACTGAATATGAAAAGCTCGCCGTCGGATATACGATAGACGTTGAAGGACCGATATCGTGGTACAACGAGCCGCAGATCTATCCCTGCGCGGGCGGTATAACCGTAAAATCCACGGATATATCAAACGAGGAAAAGGTGACGAACGAGCTCAACGCGATAAATATCATCCCCTCCACCGTATCGTCCGATACGACGATAAAGCTCGGCGTGACCGGAGTTAACTACTCCGACGTCAAGTTTACCTGGGAGCTTCCGGCAGACGGCGGCGCGGCGACGCTCAAGGACGACGTTCTGACGGTCAAGGTCGGCAAAGCCATAGCTTCGGTAACCTTAAAGGTCACGGCGGAATGC
This sequence comes from uncultured Ruminococcus sp., assembly GCA_902782785.1. Taxonomy (GTDB): domain Bacteria; phylum Bacillota; class Clostridia; order Oscillospirales; family CAG-272; genus UBA1248. Next base: position 4,678 of record CACZOH010000063.1, read on the forward strand.
GGCGGCGCAAAGGCCGATAAAGAGTTCAAGATAAGCGTTATGCCCGCGGATATGTCCGAGGAGGATATAGTAAACGCGCTTTACACGCTTGAAAAAGGCGAAGTCATGGACGGCACGTATACCCTGACGGGTAAGATAACCGAGGTCGTCACGGCTTACAGCGATCAGTACAACAACGTAACGGTCAATATGGTTGTCGGCAGCCTGACCGACAAACCCGTACAATGCTTCAGACTTGCGGGCGAAGGCGCGGACAAGATAAAAGCCGGCGATACGATAACCGTCACGGGTACGCTCAAGAGATATAACGACACGTTTGAATTTGACGCGGCGTGCAAGCTTGACAAGGTAGTTCCGGGAACCGACGCTCCCGACACGACGCCCGCCGAAACGACCGGGGAGGATACAAAGCCCGCTCCCGTTGAGTTGAAGACGCCGAAGGAGATAATCGAAGCGCTCTACGCATTAAAGGACGGCGAGACGATAGAAGGCAGCTTTACCCTGACCGGAAAGATAACGAAGGTAGACACGCCCTTCAACGCCCAGCACAATAACGTCACCGTTACGATAGTGGTAGACGGATTTGCAAGCAAACCCGTTATGTGCTACAGACTCAAAGGCACGGGCGCCGACAAGATAAAGGTCGGCGATACGATAACCGTATCCGGCGGTCTTAAGAACTACAAGGGCACGTATGAATTCATTGAAGGCTGCAGTCTCGTAAAGATAGACAAGACCGCGCCCGTTGAAACGGAAACGACAGCCCCCGAAACGACCGCTCCCGAGACCACCGCTCCCGAAACCACCGTATCCGGTGATCCCGGACCCAAGACGGCAAAAGAAATACTTGAAGCCGCATACGCTCTGGAGCAGGGCAAGGCGCTTGACGGCGAATACACTTTATCCGGTACTATAATCCAGGTCAACACGCCTTACGATTCCGGTTATGACAACGTTACCGTTACGATAGAGGTCGACGGACTCGGACAGTATCCGATACAGTGCTTCCGCATGAAGGGCACAGGCGCGGATAAGATAAAAAAGAACGACAAGATAACCGTTACGGGCAAGATCAAGAATTACAACGGCACAGTTGAATTCGACGCCGGATGCAGTCTTGACAAAATCGACTTTGTATCTGAAAACACCTCGCCGGTACTCGATACGCCGGAAAAGATAGTCAAAGCGCTTTACGCGCTTGAAAAGAGCAGCTCGCTTGACGGCGGCCCTTACACGCTTACCGGTAAGATAACCGAAATACCGACGGCGTGGAGCGATGAATACAGCAATATAACCGTAGTCATCGTGGTCGACAACCTCACCGAATATCCCGTTACCTGCTACAGGCTCAAGGGCGACGGCGCAAAGGACCTCAAGGTAGGAGATACGATAACCGTAAAAGGACAGCTTACGCACTACTACAAGGACGGAGTCGGCTCCACGTTTGAGTTCACAAGCGGATGCACCATAGTTAAATAGGAGCTTGTCATTAAGGAGAGAAAAAATGAAAAAAACATTGGCTGTCATTATCATATCGGTTATGATATTTGCGGCGATATCCGTTTCCGCTTTTGCGGCTGACGGCTCCGTAACGTTCAAATTCGCCGATATGGGATATGAAAACGCACAAAAGGTAGAAACGATAAACAAAGACGGCGTAAAGATGGAGCTTTCGCTCGGAACAAACGACAATAAAAATTATCCGTCGTATTACGATAAAGGCACGGCGCTCCGCATTTATAAAAACAACACCTTTACCGTAACGAGCGATACCGCGTTGACGTCGATAAAATTCTCGTTCATTGAGGAATACGCCGCAAACTACGTACCGAGCACGGGCGAATGCAAGCTCGACGGACTTACCTGCACCTGGACCGGAAACGCAAAATCCATAACGTTTGAAAATCCGGACCACGCGACGAGACTGCCCGAGATAACGTTCTTGTACGGCGGGTCATCCGTACCGGAAACTCCCTCATATAATACTCCCGAGGAGATAGTGAACGCGCTTTACGCTCTCGGCAACAATGAGAAGCTGGCGGGCGGTCCCTACACCCTCACCGGTAAGATCATAGCCGTCAACACTCCGTACAACACGCAGTACGGCAATATAACCGTTACGATAGACGCCGGCGTCAAGGACAAGCCGGTACAGTGCTTCAGACTTGAAGGCGAAGGAGTAGATAAGCTCGACGAGGGCGACACGATAAAGGTCGAAGGCGAGCTCAAGAACTACTACAACAGCAACAGCGGAACAAACACATTTGAGTTTGACGCAAAATGCAAGCTGCTTGAGTACACAAAGGGCGAGGTAACGACGCCCGATCCCGTATACAACACGGACGAGGAGCTTTTAAAGGCGGCGTACGGGCTTCAGACGAATACCGCGCTCAAGGGCAGACACACGCTCACCGGCACGATCACCGAGGTCAATACCGCTTACAACGGTCAGTACAACAACGTGACCGTAACGATCAAGGTCGAGGGACTTGAACAGTATCCGATACAGTGCTACCGTCTGACTGACGGCGAGGGCGTAACTGTAGTAAGCAAGCTCGGCGTCGGCGATAAGATAACCGTCACGGGCGCAATCAAAAACTACAACGGAACGGTGGAATACGACGCGGGATGTACGGTCGATTCGTACACTCTGACGGATAAGCCGGACGATACCCCCGATGATACGCCGACGACGACGGCTGAAATACTTGAAGCCGTGTACGCGCTGGGTGAAAACGAATCGTTAAAGGGCGTTTATACTCTCACGGGCGACGTCGTATCTGTAGACACGCCTTACAGCGCAGAGTTCAAGAACGTGACCGTTACGATAAAAATACCGGGATTTGACGACAAACCCATAATGTGCTACCGTCTCGGCGGAGACGGAGCGGACAGGATCGAGGTCGGCGACTGCATAACCGTCACGGGTTCTTTCAAGAACTACAACGGCACGCGTGAATTCAACGCGGGCTGCGAGCTTGACGAGCTTATAAAGGGCGACGAACCGGTCAACCCCGGGACCTCCGACGCGTCGATCGCCGTCGCGGCGTTCGCGCTCGTCGCATCCGCGGTCATCATATTCACCGTCGGCAAAAAAAGAAGCACGGTCAGATAATGTAAGATAACGAAAAGGGCTATCCGAGCGATAGTCCTTTTTTGCTTTGACAGAAAACCGGATCATCTGATCCTCTTCGGTCACGGTCATTTCTGATTTCTGATTTTTCTGAAAACTTCCCCGTCCGTTTTATTCACCGAAAGAGGTGTGACGGAGCCGCAGCCGGACAGAACGGCGTCGGCGTCGTATCTTAAATCGAACGGGCCGTTAAGGGAGCGCGTGAGATAAAGTCTCGCCTTATACATATCACCGCCCACGTTTTCAAATCTGTCGCGATAGAACGTGCCTCCCTGCTCCGTTATCAGCATTTTCGTCATTTCCGGCGGTATGTTCACGTTCATAACGCAGTTGTGACAAAGCAAGTCGTTTTTCCGTAAAAACTCCCACACAAAGGGTAAATGCGACGCGGACTGCGATAAAGAACCTTTCGGCGCCGAGAACGTGACCGCCTTTATCCCCGCGTAATTCGCCTCAAACCCCGCGCCGCAGGTGCCGGAATACGCTATATCGTACCCTATGTTATAACCGTTGTTTATGCCGGAGAAAACAAAATCAAAATCGGCTCCCATTCTGTCAACCGCGAATCTGACGCAGTCGGCGGGCGAGGAATCAACGCTGTATGCGACTATGCCGAGATCGGAGAAAACGTCGCTTCTCTTCACCTCGTACGCGTGCTTTATGTTGATGCTCTGCGAACAGCCGCTTTGCTCAACTTTTGGCGCGAATACGTACACTTCTCCGAGCGTAACGCTCCATTCGGCAAGGTGTCTTATTCCCTCCGCTTCTATCCCGTCGTCGTTTGTGAGCAGTATCTTCATATCAATCCCGGATTTTCCTTTTTGTATTCATAAAGCAGTTTGTCGGCTTGTGAAACGAGCGCTTCCTCTTCCTCTTTGCTGTAGACCGTCGCGCCGCTCGCGCAGGCGTGACCGCCGCCGTGGAAACGCGTCGCCAGCTCCTGTACCTCGACGAACCTCGAGCGGAGTCTGACGCGGACAGTCCCGTCGTCGTTTTCTATGAACGCGAGCCATATAAGACTGCCCTTGATATGCTCCATAAGAGATATGGAATTGCTCGCTTCCTCCTGGGACATTTTATGCCTTTTTCGCATGGCGCTGCTGATATGCAGATACGCGACGCCGTGCTCGGTTATTCTGATCTTTGACGTGAGCGACGCGCGGAATTTGACAAGCTCAAAATCCTCCGAGCCCAGATTCGCGTAAATCATCTCAAGGTCTATACCCATATCGATAAGCTCGCCCGCTATGCGCATCGTCTCGCCCGACGTGCCGCGGAAACGGAAGCGTCCGGAATCGGTGACCATACCCGTATAAAGACATTCCGCGGAGTGAAGCGGCATTTTCAGTCTGTTCCGAAACGTCAGATAAAAATCCGCTATCATCTCGCACACGGAGGAGCGCTCCTCCTCCACCCACGAAATATCGCCGTAATCGACCTCTATAATATGGTGGTCTATTTTTATCAGATACGCGCCCTTGTCGTATCTTTTGTTTGATATGCGCCTTTCCGTTCCGACGTCAAGCACCATAACGAGCGCGTTTTTATAATCTTCGTCGGTGGGATGCTCGCCCTCGCCGCCCAGAAACGACACGTATTCCGAATAATCCTCGTTATCAAGAAAAATACGCTTATCGGGATACGTTTCCTTTAAGATCCCGTACAGACCGAGCGTTGAGCCTACGGCGTCTCCGTCCGGTCTCGTGTGGCGGCTTATTATTATCGTGTCATATTTTTCGATCTTGTTGAGGATGCGTCTTTTTATACTTGTCATAACGTATTCTCCGTCATTTTTTTCAGTTCGGAAAGCATTTCCATCGCCTCGTTGAAGTCCGCGACGTCTGCGCCGGACGCCTTCTGATGACCGCCGCCGCCGTACTTTACCGCTATGGGATTTATGTTGTATTTGCTTGAGCGAAGCTCGCACCATACCTTGTCCTTCACCTCGGTGAAATTGACCCAGATATCTATGCCCTTTATATCAGCCATAAGGCCAACCATTCCGCGCGAAACGGAAAAGGGGTCTATATTCAGCTTTTCAAGCTCTTCTCTCGTGTTGTATATGTACGCGACGGGACTTTCTTCAAATAGCTTTATTTTTTTCGTAAACTCGGCGCGGAGCAGAACGGACTGCAGATCCGACGAATAAAGCTCAAGATAGATCTGATTTGATTCAACACCGTGCTCCGTAAGGTACGACGCGAGCGCAAACGTGCGGGCGTTCGTACAGTCGTAGCGGAAGCGTCCGGAATCCGTGACCATACCGGTAAACAGAGCGTTTGCGGCTTTTTTTGATAACGAAAGACCGCTTTCTCTGCAAAGCTCCGTTATCATACCGCAGCAGCTTTCAAAGCTCGTATCAACAAGCTCAACGTCCGTAAAAGTCTCGCAGTATATGTGATGATCTATCCTCACCGTTTTTGCGGCGAGTCTGAAACGCTTATCGGAAACGAGCTGCTCCTCGGCGCTGTCAAGAACGAAAGCGAGCGCGCCCGCGTAGTATTCGTCGGGTATCTCGTCCATCACGGCGCCGTCCATAAACGCATAACGCTTTGTCGCGTCGCCTACCGTATATACCTTTTTATCGGGGAAATTCTCTCTGATTATCTCCGAAAGTCCTATCTGCGAACCGAGCGCGTCGCCGTCGGGATACGCGTGACGGTGAATTATTATCGTATCATATTTTTTTATCTCTTCAATTATCTGCTCAAACATTTTATATTTCTCTTTTCATATTAAGCTCGGAATATATCTTTTCAACGCACTTCTCCGCTCCCTGATCGTAATTCACCGCAAAATCGCAGAGCTCTATATTGCGGAATTCAAAATCAAGCGAGAGCATACGGCTGACCTTGTCCTCATCCGTCGTTTTTCTGTGGATGATATTCAGGTATATATCGCGTTTGTTCCGCTCCGTGAAGACAAGCAGAGCGCGCTGACCGTATTTGTTTTTGAGCGTGACCGCGCCGCAGATATCTATCGGTATTACGGCGATCCTGCCGCTTGAAACGATCGGCGATATATGCTTTTCCGAAGTGCCGAAAAAGTGTTTGCCGTAAACCGTCGTTTCTATAAACTCCCCGGCGTCGCGCTCCTTTATAAACTGCGCGGTGCCGACAAATCTGTACGCGTCCGCCTCCTCTCCCGCTCTCCGCGGTCTTGTCGTGGTGGTGAGCGGCTTTTCAAAACGGCTGTCCTTTGTCAGCTCCGCCGCTATCTCCGTTTTGCCCGTACCGGAGGGACCGACAAGACAGATAACGCCGCCGCTTTTCAGATCCGGAGTTTTTCCGACGAAGGAGTTGCCGATCATTTTGGCTAAATGGATAAAATCGTCGTATGAGTTTACGGAGAGAAGCCCCGATAAATCGCTGTTCCACGGGCGGCGCATAAGCACGGGATACGACGCCTGCGACGAGGAGATATTATGCGCTCCGTCGTCAAGCAGGATGTCGAGATTGACAACGTCCTTGCGCGTGCCGATTATTATATTCCCCGCGGGAACGTCGGGAAAATCATTTGCAAGACGCTCTGCGCGTATGCTCATACAGTTGAGCGGGACCGCGGTGATGAAGAAAACGTCCGCGGTCTTGCAAAGCTCGCGCACGAATCTGCGCGCGCCGGGGTACAATGGCTGTGACGCAACGAAATCCGGCGAGGAAAAATAGGCTATCCTCTCATCCGACAGATCGCCCTGAAGCCCCCATTCGCGTATGTTGTTTATGTCGAGCGCGGGATCGTCGCCGTATTTTTCTTTCAAGAGCCTGAGCGCGTATGAATTACATTCGTATAATATATCGTCAACGTCAAGCCCTATGCGTAATCTGTATTTTCTCATATTACTACCTTATTTTTTTATCGTATCAAATCATATTATACAGATAAATTATGAAATTGTCAAGATAAGTCTGATAAAATACCCATTTCCGTTATAAGCGCGTTTATATCCGGAAGCTCCGTTTCGTCTTTGCAGAGGATCATTTCGTTGTTTTCCACAGTAAAGCCCTTTCTTACCGCTCCGACGGGGTTGTATTTTGAATTCGGTCTGTTTATCCTTATATGAGCGCCGCCGTTTGTGTATTCCCTGAAATAAAACACGCTGTCCGATACGGTGAAACCCGTATTGTTGTTGTTGAAAACCGTCACGTCGTACTTATAGTTTTCATTACACACGTTTTTCATATTGTTATAAAACAGACAGTTTATGATCCTGCAGTCCGTATTCGGCGTGTGCTGATCGGTCTTTGAAACCTGATCGAACATGACAGTCTCCATAACGAGAACGCCCTGCCCTTCGTTATTGTCTATAACGCAGTGATCGAGCGTGATATTTTGGTCGCCGCGCTCAAAATCAAAGCCGCAGCCGTCCGGCTGACCGTTGTTCCTGCACCCGCTGAAGCGGCTGTTTTTTATATACAGATCGCTGCAGCAGGAGAGGAGCGCAAGAGTCGTGCCGAAGGACATGGTATATTTTTCCATACCGCCGCCGCATATGATATTCTCAAATACGCCGTACTCGCTGTTTTCGCTTCCGTCGTAACCGAAGCTGCACGCGTCGAAATTGAGCGCCGTCATCGTGTTTTCGGTACGGATGTTTTTTACGCGCCAGTTTTTCGTATATTCCCTGAACTGATTTATTCCCGTGCCGTAATGATAATTATAACAGTTTGCGCCGATGGCGATAACGCAGGAGTCGAACCTGCAATCCTCTATTTCAATATCGGAAACGACGGTGGACGGGGCGCATTTGCCCTTTACCTCAACCGCCGCGAGCGGCAGCGGAGGACGCCCGCCGATATTTATCGCCGTGGGCCATATATATTCGTACGCGCCGCCTCCGCCGTCAAGGTTCCCCTTTTTTTCGCCGAGAAATCCGACGTCCTGCAAAGCCTCCTCCATAAGCTCCGGGCAGTTGATGTTTTCAAATCCGCAGTCGGTCAC
>CACZOH010000064.1 GCA_902782785.1 uncultured Ruminococcus sp.
GAACGGTATAATAAACATAATGGGCTATTTCGGCGGCGCGTTCGCAACGGTGCTCGGAATATTCTTACCGCTGTCAAACTACATCAACGTTGAAGACACGGCGAGAAAGATCTGGATCATTGAAATACCGTTTATTATCGCATCTGTGCTTATGGTAATATCCGCCTTCGTCTTATTCGCCACGATCAGGGAAAACAAGCTTGCGGAACAGCTGAAGGATGAGCTTGAGCTCGGTGAAAAAATGGCGGCGATAGAAAATCCCGTTGACGACGACGCGCCTATGTCAAAAGCAAACAAAAAGATGCTTTTTGCGATATTGGGAGCGGAATTCTTATGGTTCATGGCTGACAACGCAATAGGTACATATATAGGAAACTACGTTATATACTACATAAACTCCGCTTCAAGCAATACGATGATACTTACGATCATCGGCGGCGTTGCAAGCGTTATCGGTTTTGCGACGGCAGGTATGATAGCCGATAAGATAGGGCGCAAGTGGACTATCTCCTGCGGTCTCGGCTTTACGGTGCTCGGTCTTATTATTATGTGCTTCGCCTCGCCTACCGGAAACGTTGTCGGCGCCAACGGCGAATACTCTTTCCCGGTGATACTTTATATCGTCGGCATAATAAGAGGCTACGGTATGGCGCTCGTTCACAACTGCTCGTTCCCGATGGTCGTTGAGCTTTGCTCAAACAAAAAGATCGGAAAGTTTACCGGTTATTATTATGCGGCGAGTATGTCCGCTCAGACCGTCACTCCGATACTTCTGGGACTTGTATTCAAAGTATCGCTCGCATGGCGCGCGCTTCCGATATACGCCGCCGTTATGCTTGCGCTCAGTTTTATCGTCTTCACCTCTCTTGTAAAGAACATCAAAGCCAAAAAAGTGGAGAACGCCCGCGGACTTGAAGCGATAGACGGAGACTGATATGCCGGCTTTGATAATCACAGCGATCATAATACTCACTCTGCCCGTTTATCTGATATTTCCGGGACACGCGAAAAAGAAGAAAAAAGACGCGTTTTACAAAAGGAACATAGCGCACAGAGGACTTTTCGATCGGGATCAGTTAGTCCCTGAAAATTCTCTTCCGGCGTTTTGGCGCGCGGTGGATCGCGGTTACGGAGTTGAGCTTGACGTTCAGTTGTCCGAAGACGGTCGCGTAGTTGTTTTTCACGATGACGACCTGAAACGCGCGTGTAAAGTCGAGCGCAGGGTCGACAGCGTTGATTTTGCGGGACTTCAAAATCTGAGTTTGTTTGATACAACTGAAAAAATACCGCTTTTTACCGACGTTTTAAACATTTTGGGCGGCAAAGTCCCGGTTATTGTTGAGTTAAAAACCGGAAAGCGCAACAAAGAGCTATGTCAGAAAACGCTTGATATTCTGCGCGGATACAACGGTGAATACTGTATAGAGAGCTTTGACCCGTTCATCGTCTCGTGGTTCCGTTTTCATGCGCCGAATATAATGCGGGGACAGCTGACACAGCATCCGAAGGATTTCAAGGGTTCCGCGCCCGCGATAGCCGCGTTCATACTCGGCAACGTCCTTTTCAATTTCCTTTCGCGTCCGCATTTTATAGCGCACAGGATAGGCAAAAAAACACCGCTTGTTCACCTCTCGGAATTCTTTGGCGCGATGAAAGTCGCATGGACCGCGCACGACAAGACCGCCGAGCGTGATTTCGATACGGTCATATTCGAGCACTATCTGCCGGATATAAAATATAAGTAAAATCGAAATAAAAAAACTGCCGTCTCCGGCAGTTTTTTATTTTATAATGCTTTTACTTTTCGCTTCGCTATCGAATAAAAATCTCCGTTTTTGATATCCTCTTTAAGCGCCAGCTTAAGCGGCGTCTCTTCACAGAAAACACCGATGAGTATATCGTATTCACCCTCCGGCAGATCGCGCAGATCGAGGTTTGCGCTGAGCTTTACGGTTTGATCCGTGTCAAGTCCGTCAATTCTCTTGTCTGTTTCAATTATTTTTTCGATACCGCAGCCCATAACCTTGAATTTAAGCGTGTGCTTATGATATGCTTTTGACCAGCCCTTGTTTTCAAACGTAATGGAGACGATATTATGAGCGGACGCCGTCAGCTCCGGCACGACCGCAGACGGCACAAAATACCAGTAACCGAGACGGTTGGCGCAGTATTCAGCCAAATATTTATCCGATTTCAAAAACATCTCGGGATAACCGTGAAAGCCGGCGAAGGTCGCGTGCGAATTTTTGAAGCATTCCACAATCGTCAGACCGTTTCTGTAAAAATGATCGAACGTCGGGTGGATGTAACCGTAATGCGCAAATTCAATCGAGGTCGGCGCGTTTGCGTAAAGCTTTTTGAACGCCCAGTTCGCTCGCATCGTATCGTATCCGTTGACTACGGAATAATAATCGCAGCAGATGGAATCGTCCTGTACGCCGAGGCCGCGTTCGTACGCGTAATCGAGTACCGCCTGACACTCCTCCGCTCCGTTTGCGATACGGCTCACTATATGGTCGTCGTTTATCATTACGAATTTATCCGGGAAATACTTGATATTCAGGGATATATGCTTGAGTACGGTTTCAAGCGGATAAACGGTCCCGTCACCCTCAACGGTATGACCTTCTCCCCACGTTCCGTAAGTGCCGACTATAACGTACTCTATCCTGTCGTCGTGCCCGTATTTTTCACCGACTACGGAGAGGAATTTTTCAAGTCTTTCAAGAAAGTACGGATCCGAATAATCGGGCTGTATAGATCTGTCTTTGACTTCATAGCACTTCATACCCTTTTCAAAAAGATATTTCGGCGTGGCGAACTCCATATCGGGCGCGCTTTCGTAGCATACTACGTTCAGCGCGAATTTATAACCGTGCGCTGACCATTCCTCAATTATATCGTCCAAGAACGTGAAGTCGTATTTATCCTCTTCTTTCTCCGCGTCAGACCAGTCAAAGCGCAGATAAAGGTGATTCATACCGGGGAATTCCTCCATGTATTCGCCTTTTTTAACTCTGTCGCGGTACGCGCCGTGTCTGTAGCCGTTGTCTATAAAATGCCAGTACCAGCCCTTATGAGGGTTTTTAAGCACGGTCTTGTCGTCTTCAAACGGACGCAGGTCAATAAATCCGTTTTCACGTCTCACGTCGTCGAAATATCCGCACATTGTTTGAGATGGCTGCGGATTGGTGTTTATGCTCTGATTCGGAAATCTCATATAAACCCTCCTTTAATATAACGCTCTGTAAAGCGTGGTAAGCACCTTTTCGTCCGTTATTTTTTCATTTGCGATGATCAGCAGGCCGTCCGGAGTTACGGTCACGACTTTTCCGCTCTTCTCTGCCGGACCGTTCGCTTTAACGTATTTTACGCCGTACTGGTCGTATTCTTTTTCTCCGATGCAGTCTATCCCGATCTGTTCGAGTATCGATACGGGTAAATAGAAATCGTATCCGCTTGCAAGAAGCGTCGCTTTCGTACCCGCGTCAAGCCGCTGTTGTCTTCCGTTGATATACGCGTTATATCCGTTTGCTTTGAATACCGCCATATCTGAGGTAAGGCAGGACGGCACCGGATTTTCTTCCGCCTCCGTTGTGTATCTGTAGCAGAAACGCGCGTCGGGCGCCGAGTCGCCGAGGTCAAGGAAGCCCATAATTTCGCCGTCAGAAACGGAATTGTCAGCCCATTTGAAATCAAAGCTTTTGCCATTAAAGCCTATGAGTGAAGCGTCGACTTTTATTACAAGCGCGTTTTTATCAAGTTTGTATTCCGCTTCGCCGGCGCTCTCAAAGCTCCAGCCGCCGCCGAATTTCTCAACGCTGCACTTGCCGCCGTCACCGCTTCTGTTGATGACGTAATCGAAACCGTACCATCCGTTCGTCTCGCTGTCGTCCGTCTTGACAAAAAGGTTCATCCAGTTTTCGCCCTCGCGAGCCGTTATATCGTTATCACATTCCGCGAGGAAATACAGATATTTACCGTCGTACGAGACTTTTGCGGTCGTTATGTCGTTTCTTCCGGTGTCATTTGTATATTTCAGTTTACCTGCGTAAGATACGTGATCACGTTTTGTTATATCGCCCGTGACGTCGCGGAACTCCGGACCTACGGTGAACCACTGTATCGGGTCGCCGTTCAATTCGATCGTTTTCTGACCGAATGCCGCTTCCGGATTTCTTGCGCCTTTGTATTTTCTGACGTTTATGACCGTCTGATAATAATAGTTATCGTTGAAGCCGCCCTTCATAGGTTCTATATCGCGTGAGTATTCGGGATTGAAGTTGTCAACGTATATCGACTTGTCTTCAAACGTACTTACTTTTTCATAAGCCACAACGTGACCGACCTCTTCCCAGCGGCCTGCCCACCATTCGTTCCAGCCGGTTATCATGATCAGCTCCGGAGATTTTGACAGGGCGAAATCAAAGCACTCCTGATACGCAAGTCCGAGACCGCTCGTCTTCGGATACAAACCGTACCCGTAATTCCAGTCGCCCTCAGACAGATCCTTCGGTTCTCCCTTTTCCTTAGTGTAGCTTCTTCCGGCATTGGTGCCGTAGCTTCCGTTTGCCCAGAAACCGCACATGACCGCGATCTGCTCAAGCACCTTTTCTCCGTTTTCGTTTCTGTAACCGGGTTTTTGCTTATACATCGAAGCCCACGGCCAGCAGTCTACGCCCTTGAGCTCTCTGTACCAGCCACCGGCCTCGGTCGCCCACGACACCCTTACGGTGAAGAAATCCTTCTGTTCGGACGAGAGCTTGTAATCGCTGCCCGTAAACATTATTACGGGTTTTCCGAGCCATTTGAACCACATATCCTCATAAAGCGCGGGTTTATACAGGTCGTTCCATATTGATGAAAGCTCGTTTTCGTTTGTGTCCTTCAATATGAAACAGCAATCCGGCGTCTTCAAGCCCTCTTTTCTCATTTTGGTCCAAACTCTCATAACGGCCTCGTAATTCTGCCTGTAAAGCGGTCCGTTCGTCGCGTCAAAGTAGACGAAATCAACGCCGGCTTCCGATAACATCGCGCCGTGCTTGCGTATCACCCATTCGTCGTTTGAACAGTAATAGCCGAAATAAGGTTCGCCCCAGTAATGCGCGTAGCCGAGATTTCCCTGCTTGAACACCTTGTTAAGCTCTGCTATTCCGCCTTTTTCATACGAAGCGGTATGGTCGTATAACGGGTTGCCCGTATTCGTATCCTCGTGCCACAGAAAATAGAATATTCCCACCTTTTTCTCGTTCGGTACGACGCCGGACGACGCGACGGCTCTGCCGGTATCGTCGTATGATACGTACGTGTCGGAAAAAATATCTCTTGTGTTCTGTTTTATACCGTCGTTTTCCTGCGCCTCGATGACGGACGCGAGAAGCGTCGCGGTGATATTCGTCGCCGTGACGTCGGATTTTGAATTATGGTTCCATAAATGAGCGTAACCGCCCTTTATGATATCCACGCTTACAGTATCCTTAACGGACGGACTGTCGGCGCCCGGGGCGTACATTTCCACTTTTTTTCCGTCGATTCTGACCGTTGCTATTTCCTTTTTCTCCGCTCCGCCGTAAATTGTTATGACGTTGTTGACCGGATCGTCAACGACTGTAACGGTTTCCCCGAGCGAGAAATCAAAATCTGTTTTCATATATCTCGTTTCCGGCCACGAGCTTACTCTCATACCGATCTGTTTGCTTCTCATTGCGAGCCACACGCCCGTGTGAGGCAGCGGATCGAGCTTCTCCGCGCTGAGTCTGAGACCGAAATAACACGTAAACCACGTATAATCGTCTTCCCGCTCGCCGCAGGTCAGATCGAACGTATAAGTCGTCTTCTCCGTCTCCGACGCCTGAAGCGTTGTATATACGCCCGCAACTGTGTTTTTCGGGAACGTCACGACGTTTCCCTTTGCTTTTGCGGAGATATACAGACCGAAGCCCGAGCAATCCGTCGGGCTTTTATATTCAAGCTTCTCAATATGCTGAGTTACAGTCGGGCTGAAATTATAATCGGGAAGCTCTATTTCCGAGTTCATATTATAAGCCACGTTCGGATAAACTATTTCCGCGGGCGCGTCCGTCTCCGTTTGCACTCCGGTGTCGTCGCTCTGCACGGGTACGGTCGCCGTGTTGTCCGTCGTTTGCGTTGTGTCTCCGGAACAGCCGCAGAGCGCCGCAAGAATAAACAACGCGGTAAGCGTGATACAAACGATTTTTTTCATGCTCTCACCTATCCTTTTTATTGTTGTATAAGGCAAAAAATCAATATACAGCCTTTATTTCATTTCCATACAAACGTCGGGATCAGATCGTGTTCACCGTTGTCTATCAAAAGATTTTGTCCCGACATAGAGCGGTTCGTAAGCGTCAGAAACAGCACCCAATCCGCCGCCTCGTCCGTGGTGATCCATTTTTTGAGCGGCGTCACGTTCATTATTTCACGCCAGCATTCCTCGTCGTTCACCACAACGTCGTTGAGCGGCGTGTATACGCCGCCGAAGCTGACGGCGTTGACCGTCACGCCGCGCGGCGCAAGACGGATGGCGACGTTTTTCATATAACCTATAAGCCCGGATTTTGACGCGGTATATACGGGAAATTCCTGTCCCGAAACAGCCGAGGCGGATGCGTTGAAAAGCACGGATATGAGCTTTTCATTCGTTTTTATATATTTTTCCGTCACGTTTATCGTACCTTTAAGGTTGTTGTCGATATCGTCCTCGCTGTTCTGTAAGCCTGCGTTATTAAACAAAACCCCGGCATCGGTAATATCGGGCAGGGAGTCTTTGTCTTTTATATCGATTTTGAAATGAACGTAGTTTTCATTTTCTATCGTCGCGTCGTTTATGTCTATACCGTAAACAAAATGCCCTTTTTCAATATATCTTTCGGCAGCGCGCTTTCCGATGCCGCGCGAGGTGCCCGTAACAATTATTTTCACTTCTTTGACCTCCCGAGATATTCTTCTCCCACTCCGTCCTTCTTCCATTTTTTTAACACCGCATAACCGATCGGAGAAAAGATCACCTCCATAAAAAGCTCAAGCAAAGCGCCGAGAATCGAGCAGGTGAAGCATTGGAGCAGGGTCCACGAAAATCCGTCCCAGAATATCGGCGCAAACAGCATGAACGTAAGCGTCGCAAATACGAAATTGTCGCAGAACTGACCGATAAACGTTGATATGTAGCTTCGCGTTATGTAAGCGAGCTTTCCGTCCGGGTTTTTCCTGAACAGAGCTCCTATCGCGCGGTTCAAAAAATTGTTTACTACCGCAGAGACGAGGAAAGCGACGGAGCTTGACAGCAGTATGAACCACGTACCGCCTATTATCGTATTGAACGCAGTGTAATCCTCTTCTGTCGGGATGACGCTGACTATGAAGAATATAAAGCAAACGAGCAGGTTTGTCAGCATTGCAAAGACTGACAGCTTTGTGCTCGCTTTGGGTCCGAATGCCTTTGTCACTATATCCATGCATAAAAAAGACAGCCACGATACGAGTATTCCGCCGTCTATGGCAAGCCATTCGGACCGGTAGATCGTTTTATTGGCAAGGATATTCATAGCCACAACGGAAATCGTAAACAAAGCTGTAATAACGGACGGTATGCTTCTGAAAAGCAGTTTAGTGTCCGCCGCCGCGGACATGATTCTTTCTTTCATTGTCTTTTCCTCTTTGGTTTTGTTTTGTTAAGCGAAGGATTTAGAGCCCGAACTCCGCTGATTCAAGGCGTTTTGCACCTTTGTTTTATATTATATCATATTATTTTTTATTAAATCAATACTTTTTGGTAAATCCGGATGAAAAATCCCGCGTTTTTGCGGGATTTTTCATTATTTATGATTTATAAGCTCAGCTAATTCCGCGTAAAGCCTTTCCGGTTCTATGGGTTTGGAGAGATGAGCGTTCATACCGGCGTTGAGCGAGCGTTCAACGTCCTCGTCAAACACGTTTGCGGTCATTGCTATTATCGGGATCTTCTTTGCATCCGGTCTTTCAAGCGCTCTTATTTCCTCCGTTGCGGTAAGTCCGTCCTTTACAGGCATCCTCACGTCCATCAGGATAGCGTCGTAATATCCTTCGGGATTGGAGGAGAACATCGAAACGGCTTCTTCCCCGTTGCAGGCGCGCTCCGATTCTACTTCCTCAAGCTCGAGCAGATCGGCAAGTATTTCCGCATTGGCGTCCACGTCCTCAGCCATAAGGATACGTTTGCCGGCAAGCGCGTTCTCTTTCGGCTCCGTCTCCTCTTCATTTTCTTTCTCAGCCGTTTTTCCGCTCTTGCGTTCAAGCACGGAGCGAACGGCGCGAAGGAGATTATCGGTAAACAGAGGTTTGGCTATTATCGTATCTATACCGTCTTCTCTTATCTCTTCCTCTATTATATCCCAGTTGTAGCCCGTCAGCATTATTATGTCCGTTTTGCCGCCGTCAAAGCCGCGTATCTCTCTTGAAAGCTCGTGACCCGTCATTTCGGGCATCTTGTAGTCAGTCAGAAGCAGACCGTACGGCTCGCCTCTGCCGCACGCCTCTTTCATCATTGAAAGCGCCTGTTTCGGAGACGTTACGGCGTCCGCTTTGATACCTATGGCGTTAAGCACTACCTGAGCGTGTTCGCACGCTATCTCATCGTCGTCAACCACGATACCGCGGTAATTATCCGGCAGCTGTAATCCGTTTTCTTCCGTATAACTTCTGTCCGATCGCTTAAGCGATACCGTTACGGTGAACACGGAGCCGACGCCTTTTATACTTTCAACGTCTATTTCTCCGTTCATCATCTCGACAAAGTTCTTGGTTATCGCCATACCGAGACCGCTTCCGCCGTAGCGGTTGGTAGTCGTTGCATTCTCCTGAGAGAAGGCGTCGAATATCTTCGGTATGTATTCCTTATCCATACCTATACCGGTGTCCTTCATCTCAAAGCGGAGACGGCACACACCGTCCGTCTGTTCCGTCTGCTCTACGGTGAGTTTAACGCTGCCGGGCGCTTCCGTGAATTTGACGGAGTTGCCGAGTATGTTTATAAGCACCTGCTTGAGCTTCATATCGTCGCCGATATAGTAGTCGTTCACGTGTCCGACGATACTGCACTCATATTCAAGTCCCTTGTCAACGCACTGTCCGTTTATAATGATGTTGACCTGATTCAAAAACTCCTTAAATGAGAATTCCTCATCCTTGAGCACCATTCTGCCCGATTCGATACGGCTCATATCGAGTATGTCGTTTATCAGACCGAGAAGGTGTTTTGCGCTCGCGCCTATCTTTTCAAGATTTTCGCGCGTTTTATTTGAAAGGTCCGGATCGCGCAGGGCTATATTGTCAAGACCGATGATTGCGTTCATCGGTGTTCTTATCTCGTGGCTCATATTCGAAAGGAAGCTTGTTTTGGCGCGGCTGCTCTTTTCCGCAAGCGCTTTTTCGACCTCGATCTGCTTTTCACGTTTCTGGATCATTGAATAGATCAAAAAGATTACGGCGATCGTCGCGGTTATCAGCAGGACCTGTACGATAGTCGCGGCGCTCAGCTTGTTGTTTATCTTTTCAAGCTGTGTGTTCAGATACCGGTGCGATTCAGCCGTCGCGCCCGATACTACGTCGACTCCCGCCTCTTCAAGCTTTTCGGCGTAGTAGTTATGTATAGGCGTTACGGAGTTTTTCACAGACATATCCGCCGTCTGCTGCATCCACACGGTCGACGTGAATATTATGACGCCGAGCATAACGATAAGCGCGACGTTAGAACGTCCGAGCCTTCTGTTTTTGTCTTTATGCAGAAGCAGCGCCATAACGATAACGCCTATGAGTCCCCATGCGGAGAGTATCAGATAGCTTTCCGTAGCAAGCGTTTTGACCGATATTATATTCGGAATAAGAAACGCCAGCGCAAAGAACAGTGCGATCAGAAGTCCTATCACTCCGATAACGATATTTGGCTTTGATTTTTCCTCGCGCGCAGTCTTTATGGCGCACGCGGCGGCGAACGCATAGGCGATGGTCGCGCCCACGGTCGTAACGTCGACTATCCAGCTGATCGCAGTCCTGCCGAGGAACGGCATGAACAGCGAAACGGCGAGCGTAAGAAGTATCGCCCTTTTCGGTACGGCGTTTTTATCGAGCTTTCCGATCCATCCGGGAAGCATTTCGTCCTCTGATAAATTGTTTATGAGTCTTGATACCGCAACGTAGTGGCCTATAAGCCCCGTGAATATACCGCAGAGCGCGGCGACGCCGAGCAGAGCCGAACCGACGTTTCCGAGCGCGGACTGCGCCGCGTTGAACGTTGGCTGTGACTGCGTTCCGCTGTATTTTCCGAGATCGGATACGTAATCTATCCAGCTCTTACAGCCCTCGGGCAAAGCGTTTACCGCAAGCAGGGCAAGCAGCACGTACGCGAGCGCCGCAACGACGAGCGCGACGGCGAGTACGGCAAACGTCCTTTTAAGCGGGAATTTCGCTTCTTTTGCCGAGTGTGAAACTGATTCAAATCCCGCAAAAGCCCACGGCGCCAGCGTGAATATGGTAAGTATCCCCTTAATCGCTCCGCCGTTCTCGGAAGAGGCGAACGCGGGTGTGAAAGGCGCCGTCGACGTATCGCGTTTAACGAGAGTAACTATGAATACGACGATCACGATGACGACGAGCACTGCGCCCATTACCGCCTGAGTGTTCGCCGCGGTCCTTTTGAACAGGCACACGAGCGCGGCGAGGATGAGCGCTCCGAGCGCAAGCAGTATCTCGCCGAAGTAGATGTCAAAACCCGCTATAGAATAATGGAAACCGAACTGGAACGTGTTTCCGAGCAGGATCCTTGCCACGATCGGCAAAGCCGTAGCGTTTGCCCACAGTATCGCGACGTAGGTCAGAAGCAGAAACCACGCGCTTAAAAAGCCGTGGTCATAGCCAAAGCACTTTTTCGTATAAGTGTATGTACCGCCCGCGTCGGGATATTTGTTCATCAGATAATGATAGTTCCACGCGAGAACGATCATTACAATACCGCCGAGTCCCAGACCCAAAGCCGTGCCGACCGGTCCCGCTATCGGCAAAAACACGTTGCCGGGCATGACGAACGCGCCCTGTCCGACGGCGCAGCCGAACGCAAGTCCCCAGAGTCCGAAGACAGAGAGATACGGCGTCAGGCTTATTTTTTTATTACTCACAAGTTTATTATTCATCAGAGCGTCCCTTTACTGCGCCGAGTTGACGTACTCGTTTATTCCCTCTTTCGTTTTATTATACAGCTTTCCTATTCCCGCAAGTTTTTCCCTGACGGCGTCGTCCGACAGCTTTCTCTCCTTGCCGGGGCGGTATTCCTCGGTTATTTCGGATGCCGCCGCTGCAAGCTTTGCAAGACCTAAATTCGAGCAGACGCCCTTCATCGCGTGCGCCGCCTCAAAAAGCTCCGCCGCATCCATCTTTTCACCCGCGGCTAAAACGTTGTCAACGACTCCGCCGTTCGGAAATTTGCGGATATGCTTGTCTATCAGTTTTTCTATACGTAGAATACCGATAGCCTGTTCGTAATTGCCGTCGATCTTTGAATACAGTTCCTTAAGCGTCATTTTACTTACTTCCTTTCCTCTGTTATCTCGCGTTCTATCAGTTTTTCAAAATCTTCCGCGGGCAGCGGCCGTGAGAAATAGAATCCCTGGACCATATCGCATCCCGCGTTTCTCAATAACCGCATCTGTCCTTCCGTTTCCACACCCTCGGCGACAACGGTGACGTTAAGATATTTTGCAATATCAAGTATCAGATTAACGAGTCTTCTGTCCGTTTCGCTCTTTTCTATGTTACGGATAAATTTCATATCCATTTTAAGCACGTCTATCGGCATTGACGAGATCATATTGAGCGATGAATAACCCGATCCGAAATCGTCCATTTCTATCTCAAAGCCCGTCTCGCGCAGACTCTCTATAACGTCTATCAGATATTTAGCGTTGTCCGTATACGCGGATTCCGTTATCTCAAGTTTTACGTCCTTATAATCAAGCCTGTTATCGTTGATCAGGCGCTTCAGCTTTTCCGTAAACGTCAGATCGAACACGTCCGGGCGTGATACGTTGACGGAAACGGGAAAAGATATACCGTATTTCTTCTTCCATTTTGCGACCTGCTCAGCCGCCTCGTGCCATACGTAATCGTCTATCAGACCGATAAGACCGTTGCCCTCGAACAGAGGGATGAACGTGGCGGGCAAAATAAGACCGAGCTCGGGATGATTCCATCTTATAAGCGCCTCCGCGCTGCAGAGCCTCGGCGGGTCGCACTGTATATCGTATTTAGGCTGATAATATATGTGAAGCTGTTTTTTCTCTATCGCCTGATGCAGATCGTTCAGAAGCATTCTGTTAAGATGGTCACGCGCACCCATATCATCGTTATATACCATTATGGGATTCTGATAATCGCCGCGTACCATACTGCAGGCGGCTGACGCGTGGTCGAACATCAGTATCGGCTCGATACCCTCTCTCCACGGCTTTACACCCATGCGGAGACCTATTTTCACTTTTTCGGAGATGCCGTTCACACGCTTCAGCAGCTTTTCAAGCAGCGGAGTATAATCGTCGTGATGAACGCAGTATATTCCGAATCTGTCGGAGTCGAAGCGGCAGGCGATGCCCTGAGAATCAAAGAGAAAGACTTTTATTTCTTCGCCTATCAGCTTTAATACTTCGTCTCCGAATTTTCTGCCGTTCACCTCGTTAATCGAGTGGAACTGTTCTATATTGATCACTATCGCGTCGAGCTTTAACTCCGGATGATACGTATACAATCTGTTTGCGTATTCAAAAAAGAAGTTTCTGCTGTACAGCTTCGTCAGCTCGTCCGTCTCGGCGGCTGAGATGAGACGCCGTCCCTCGGACAGCTCTATGATGCGCCCGACGCGGGCGAGGATCACCTCGTGCACATCGAACGGTTTTGTTATAAAATCCGCCGCGCCCATTTGCAGTGCTTTCAGCTCCGCGTTTTTCTCCGCCGTAAGAACTATTACGGGGATGTTTTTCATATTCGCGTCGCCTTTCATGACTTCAAGCACTTCAAAACCGTTCATAACCGGCATCATCAGATCGAGCATCACTATTGAAAGATCGTTTGCGTTTTCCCGTATCATATCAAGCGCCTCTTTACCGTTTGAGGCGTATATGACGCTGTAATCCTCCTCGAGTATTATCCCGAGCGCGTCGCGGTTGATCTCCTGATCGTCGACGACAAGCACAAGTCTCGGCTTATGTATCTGCTTTGAAACTATCACAGTCTGATTTCTCCCTTTCCGTTCCTTGCTCTGCCTATATGTTTTTTAAGCGTCTGATAAAGCACTTCCGCGTCAGTCGGTTTTGCGATATGCGCGTTCATTCCCGCGGCGAGCGAGTGTTTTATATCTGTTTCAAGCGCGTTGGCGGTAAGCGCGATTATCGGTACCGTACGCGCGTCCTCTCTGTCGAGCTTTCTGATTTCTTTTGACGCCGTATGACCGTCCATAACAGGCATACGCAGATCCATGAGGATCGCGTCATAATAACCCGAAGGCGAAGCCGCGAACATATCTACGCCTTCGCGTCCGTTTTCCGCGTGCTCGCTCACGGCGCCTTCAAGTTCAAGAAGATCGGCGACTATCTCCGCGTTTTCCGGCAGATCCTCTACTATAAGAACCCTGCAGCCCTCAAGAGACGTCAGCTCGTCGTTTCCTTCGTCCTCGAAATCGGGCGCCGCCGTCGTTTTAAGCGGTATGTTAACGGTAAAGACCGAGCCCTTTTCCTTTTCGCTCTGTACTTCAATATCTCCGCCCATACGGTCCGCGAGTTTTTTTGCGACCGCAAGACCGAGACCGCTTCCGCCGCGGCTGTTCGTCGTGCTCACGTCCTCTCTTGCAAACACCTCGAACACTTTAGGCAAAAATTCCTTATCTATACCGATGCCCGTGTCCTTTACCGTAAATCTCAACGTTTTTTCTTCGTCTTTTACGTCGGTACATTCGGCGGTGAATTCCACCGAGCCGCCCTTTTCCGTATATTTGGCGCTGTTGTCAAGTATCTCGATCAGTATTTTCTTGAGCTTCATTTCGTCGCCCGTATAATAACCGTCGACGTTATCGAGCTTTGTGAAGCTGTATTTTACGCCTTTCTGTGCGCAGAGCGTTTCCGCTATGACGTTTACCTGCTCAAGCGCGTCCTTTATGTCGAAATCCGTTTCGATAAGTCCGCTTTGTTCCTCGTCTATACTGTTTATCTCAAGCACGCTGTTTATCAGGCCGAGCAAATGCTTTGCGGAATGTCCTATTTTAACGAGATGATCCCTTGTCGCGGGCGATATGCCTTCGTCCGAAAGCGCTACCGTGTCGAGCCCTATGATCACGTTCATAGGCGTGCGCATCTCATGGCTCATTGTGGAGAGAAAAGTTGTTTTAGCCAGATTTCTCTGCTCCTCCGCCATAAGCTCCGCTTCAAGCTGTTCCTTTTCCACTATCTTTTTCGTAAGTCTGTTTATGAAAAGATACATTATAAAAACGAAGATACTGCCGCCGAATAAAATACCCGAAACGATAAGGTCGGGCTTACCGAAAATACCGACAGCGAGATAACCGAGCAAGAACATAACAAGAAGAACGATCGGGAAATACAGTATCCCGTATGATTTATCTCCGTCTTTGCCGTTAAGCAGTTTTTTCGTACTTATCGCGTAGCGTACGAAACCGACGATATTGAACACCATCAGCGCGCTTCCCGCGAATACCATACCGTAGATAAGAACGTTTAACACGCAAAAACCTCCTTGAACTTTACATTAAATCATTTTTATTATAATATAAAGTGAGGCGTTCAATCAATACGGAATTGTGTATATTTTATCAACAATTATAAAACGCAAAAGCAGTATTTTTACCGCTTGACTTATCGGTAAATATATGTTATAATGTTAACGACTGACGGGAGGTATTTATGAAAAAAACTGTTTTTGTCATTTTGATAATACTTGTTATGTTGTTTGCTTTTTCCGCGCCTTCTTTATCCGCCGGATATAAACTGCCCGCGCAGGTCGGCGCGTGCGATACGTTCGTCTATGCGCCGGGAATTTACGACCTTGTCGTTACCTGCAGCGAGCCGGGAGCGACGTTCCGGTGGTGCGCGCGTGTGGGAAGCAGCGGCTCGTGGCTTGAGCTTGAAGATGATGAAAATTATCACGGAACGCACACGAACCATATGGAGTTTTATACAAGGGACGATTTAAGCTGGTATTACGGCGATTGGCAGGATGTGCGCTTCTCCTGCAAGGTCACTGTCGGTGATACAACCGAAATGATCTCGGACAGCGGAATGTGGATCGCCACGCACGGGACGCTTCTGCAGCACCTTAAGGAGGACGGCGCGGCTCTCGGTATGTACGGCATAAGAAACGGCGGTTACACGTCTGTCACGGAAAAAGACGGTGTGAAATACTATGACTGCACTGCCGGAAAGACGTTTTATCCGTACGCTAACTACTCTCCCCCGTCACAGAAGCGCCCGGGATATGAGATGTCCGAGATAGAACTGAAAACAGAGCTTATAATCAACGATAACGGAAAAACCGCAGTATACAAAAGCGGCGACGGATATACGCCGAAAAAAGCGGGTCAAGGCATTATCACCGTTCAGGCAAACCTCGTTCTGTATCAAAGAGGAA
The DNA here is from genome assembly GCA_902782785.1 of uncultured Ruminococcus sp. Taxonomy (GTDB): domain Bacteria; phylum Bacillota; class Clostridia; order Oscillospirales; family CAG-272; genus UBA1248. The sequence continues at coordinate 15,679 of CACZOH010000064.1, forward strand.
TGCGTATGGAAACGCTTGATACGAAAACGTACGTCGTAAACGTTCTCTCGCCCGAGGGAACGGGCGTCGCCGTGACTGAAACCGCCTGTTCCGTGCTTGACGGAATGTATCCCGAGGCGCCCGTACTTGCCCGTCTCAAAAAAGGAGAGCACGTTATAATAGTATCGGACAAGGGCGGTTATTACGAGGCTTTCGCCGGAGGGTACGCCGGATATTTGCCGAAGACCGCTCTTACCGTTACGGAAAACATTTACGAAGCGGGCGTTACCGTTTCCGAGCCGTCGGAATATGCGGAAATGAGCACGGACGTAACGCTCGATCAGCCCGCGCTGTACGGTTTGTACAAGACCGAACCCGTCACGTGGTACGACGAGACAGCGAAAAAATTTCTGAATAAAGGCGATTTGTTCCTGCCCGGCCACTCCTATACGTTGACGATATGGCTTTCCGCCGAAAGCGGCAAAAGATTCAATCAGAAGAACTACAAACCGGATGTCGCGGCGAATATAAACGGCAAAACAGCAGACGCCGTAACCGCGTACGAACAGGATCCCTCGGAGGTCATAGAATTACACTGCACGTTCTCACACGTTCACGATCTGAAAAAGATCGCGCGTGTTTATCCCACCTGCACTACCCCCGGAAAAGAGCTTTATTATCAATGTGATTGCGGAGCGAAGTTTGAGGATAATTACGGTAAAATACCCATAACCGACGAAAACCACGGGGTAATACCCGCGACGGGTCATCTGGAATCCGAATGGAGATCGGACGGGACTCATCATTACAAGATTTGTCTGCGCCGTGAATGCGGTGAGATAATAGAGAGCACAAAGGGACTGCATTCGGGCGGTCACGCAGACTGCGCTTTCAAAGCAGTATGCTCCGTCTGCGGTCTTCCCTACGGAGATTTCGCCGCGCACGACTGGAGATCGGAATGGGATTACATTACGGACGAAGGTCACGCGCATACCTGCAAAAACATTTGCGGACAGCACAGCGAGCTGATACCGCACAGAAAGGGCGCCGCGGCAACCGAAACGAAGCCGCAGGTCTGCCTTGACTGCGGATACGTGATATCTCCTCCCGTGTCACACACGCACACTCTGAAGAAGGTCGAGGCGGTTGAGCCGACGTGCACAAAGAGCGGAAACATTGAATATTACGTATGCGGATCGTGCGGTGCGTTTTTTTCAGACGCGGAGGGCAAAAATCAAGTCAACCTAAAAAGTGTGACGCTCGACGCACTCGGTCACAGCGCGTCTGATAAATGGGAAAACGACAAAGCCTCTCACTGGCACGTCTGCACGCGATGCGGCGTGAAGCTTGACACGACCGTTTCAAGTCATACATTTAAAACGGGAAATATGAAATGCACCGTATGCGGATTTGAATTGCCGCACGAGACGGAAACGGACACGACGCCGGTTATCACCGAAACAGAAACTGAAACGGAAACAGAAACAGAAACGGAAACGGAAACGGAAACGGAAAAAAATACGGATACAGCGACCGATAAAAACACCGAAACCGAAAATAATACGCTCACGCCGGCAGAAACCGATACGGATACGGAAACCGCGGCGACAGACGGACAAAACAAAGGCGGCATATCACCCGTTATCATAATCCTGATCATCATTATCGTCATACTTCTGTGCCTTATCGCCGCGTGTGTGATAGTATTTATAAGATACAAAAAGAAGAAGACGGAGTGATTCCCGTTTGCCGGAATAAAAAACGATCCCCAAAGATCGGGATATGCGGAGGAAATATAATGTTGGAATTATTAAAGGCGAGGTTTTCGGAAAACAAAGATATTCATGCGGAACTGAACTGGTCTGACGTGGAGAAACATCTGTCGGAACATCCCGGATCCCTGGAGGTATTGAGAAGGATGGAGGAAAGCGGCGGAGAGCCCGATACCATCGGCGTTGATGAAAAGACGGGAAAGCTTATTTTCTGCGACTGC
>CACZOH010000065.1 GCA_902782785.1 uncultured Ruminococcus sp.
ACTATATAGATACCGACCTTATAAACAAAGCGTTGAACTACGGCAAAAAGAGAAGAATGTTCGGAATAATAAAAGGCTTGTCCGTCGCGTGTCTCGCTTTCGGTATCATAATAACGGGTATAAATATTCAAAACGGTCTTTCAGTCAAGAACAGAAATTTGGTGCAGAGGTTCGGGATGTTCAGTGTGGACCCAAATATTGAATATCCGTTTAAGGATGAGGTAGGTCCGTTCCGTAAAACATTTCCTAAATATGTGATAGGTCTTGCAAATAATGATTTTAATACGCTTGTTTACGGCACCGCCAAAAACATTGAGATATTAAAAGAAACAGTAAACGGAATAACATGGTATATAACCATTTTTGATATTGAAATAATCAGAACTATAAAGAACGCACCGGAAAGCGGAACGATAAGAGCGGCTTCCGTCAACAGCACAAAACCGCTTTATCCGCAGGTTTCTCTGGATATAATAGACAACCCGACCGCTTTTTTCCACCTCTATTATGAACCCGGTAAAATATTTATGGTGGGAGACACGGGCATAAATCTATATGATTACGCAGATTACAGAGTTGGCGCTGACTATAAAGCGGATGAAAACGGCTCTTGGGTATATGACAAAGACTATATTTTATTTGATGACTTACAAGCCTTTTGCGAGAAAGCGCCGATACCATGGGATTATTTTATAGATATGGAAGTTAAGGACAAAATAAAAATAAAATAAAGAAAACAGACCCGCCGCGGTAAAACGCGGCGGATTTGTTTTATATGCGGCGGCGAGACGGAAGGAGTAAAAAAATAAACACTTTATCCGCAAGCTAAATGTCGCTTTCAAAGCGACCTTTTTTGTTTTGTACGTGGTATAATACAGTCAAACAAAAGAAAGAGAGGAAAAAACAAATGAAGAAAAATTCAGTTGAACTCGTATTTATTTTAGACAAAAGCGGATCGATGCACGGGCTGGAGGCGGACACTATCGGCGGCTTCAACTCAGTGATAGACGAGCAGAAGAAGCAGGAAGGGGAGGTGCTCGTTACGACTGTGCTTTTCTCAAACGACGCGGAAACGGTACACGACAGAGTGAGCATAGATAAGATAAAGCCGATGACCGAGGATGATTACATAGTAGGCGGCTGTACCGCTCTGCTCGACGCGGTCGGCGGTGCGATAAAGCATATCGAGGAGATACACAGGTATATCAGACCGGAGGACGTGCCGGAAAAGACGATGTTCGTCATCACCACGGACGGACTTGAGAACGCGAGCCGGAAATACAGCGGCAGCGAGGTGCGCAAAATGGTGGAGCAGAAGAAAAAGAAGGGCTGGAACTTCATTTTCTTAGCGTCCAACATAGACGCGGCGGAGGCGGCGGAGAATTTAGGCGTCGGACGCGACAATTCCGCGGAATTCGAGCCCACCGCGGCAGGCAGCCGCAAGATGTTCGCCAAAGCCTGCTGCGAGATATCCGAATACAGGGCGAAAAAATAAAAGAATGAGGCTGCCGCAAAATTTGCGGCGGCGCGACGATATTCGTCTTAAACGTCGAATCGTACGAAAAGATATGAAAAAAAGGAGGGCGACCTCCTTTTTTTTATGCCTGAATACGATTTCAGACTGAATAGTACGTTTTTTACTTTATATTTTCGTCTGACTTACGATTTCAAAGGTGTAGTCGTATGCCAGTATAAGAGTGGGATCGTTTTGCGCGCAGTACGAATTTTTATGGATTTTGATCTTTATTTGTGCGCTGTATTTCGGCAGCTCCAGATACAGCGCCTTTGCGCGGATCCAAGTGCCTTCCGGCGTTTTTTCATCATAACGCAGATCGAAATATTCGCCGTCGTTCTTGTACGCATACTCGCAGGGCAGATCATATTCGATAATACCTTTTTCGTCTGAATACTTTGTAATTTCGCCGTTCAGATATACGTAAGCGTTTTGTACCGGATCGCCGTCGTCATTTACGAATTCAAGTACGTATCTGAATCTGAGGAAACGCGAAACGTACAGGGCGTCGTGATTTCTGACATTGAAAATGACGTTATCCTGATCGGTGTATCCTTCTTTCCTCAGACTTACGCGGATGGATTGGAACGAGAAGTGACCGCCGGTAGATTTGTATGCCGTGGGAACGTACGGATTTGAATTGTCTTTGAACAGGTACAGATAAGTAAATATCTTGATCGGTTCAATATATATCTGTCCGTTTTCATCGGAAATAAAGCTTCCTCCTTCCCAGATCATCTCGTGACCGGGTACCTGAGCGTTCGTTTCCGCATCTATTATGTTTACGTAAAACGGTA
>CACZOH010000066.1 GCA_902782785.1 uncultured Ruminococcus sp.
ATCAGCTTTTCGTGGCTGCCGCGCTCGATGATCCAGCCGTTTTCCAGCACCATGATCACGTCGGAATTCTTGACGGTGGAAAGGCGGTGGGCGATGACGAATACCGTTCTGCCCTTCATCAGCGCGTCCATGCCCTTCTGCACGATGGCCTCCGTGCGGGTGTCGATGGAGCTGGTCGCCTCGTCGAGGATCATCACCGGCGGGTCCGCCACCGCCGCGCGGGCGATGGAGAGAAGCTGCCGCTGTCCCTGCGAGAGGTTCGCGCCGTTGCCGGCAAGCTGCGTGTTGTAGCCGTCCGGCAGTCTTGTGATGAAATCGTCCGCGCCCGCCAGCTTCGCCGCCCGGATACATTCCTCGTCCGTCGCGTCCAGCCGTCCGTAGCGGATATTCTCCATCACCGTTCCCGTGAACAGATGCGTGTCCTGAAGCACCATGGCAATGTGTTTGCGCAGCTCCTCGCGCTTTATATCCTTTATATCCACGCCGTCTATCGTTATTTTTCCCTCGTCTATGTCGTAGAAGCGGTTTATAAGGTTCGTTACGGTCGTCTTGCCCGCGCCGGTCGAGCCGACGAAGGCTATTTTCTGTCCCGGCTTTGCGTACAGGCTTATATGCTTCAGTACCGTTTTTCCCGGGATATAGCCGAACGTCACGTTTTCAAGCACAATGCTTCCCTTCACTTCCGTCATTCCGACGGCGTTTTCCTTATCGGGCGCCTCGGGATCCGTATCCATGACGTCGAACACGCGCTCCGCGCCCGCAAGCGCCGCGAAGACCGTCGCCATCTGCTGCGATATCTGGTTAATCGGCATCGAAAACTGCCGCGCGTACGATGAAAACACCGTAAGACCGCCTGCGCCGAGCATACCGTTTATCATAAGTATACCGCCGACGCCGAGCGTGACAGCAAGCGTTATCTGAGAGGTATTGCCCATTATGGGGCCGACTATGCCGCCCCAGAACTGCGCGTTGAACTGTTTGTCGCGCATATCGTCGTTCAGAAGCCCGAATTCCTCCTCGCACTCATCCTCGTGGTTGAAGACCTTTATGACCTTCTGCCCCGTAACGGTCTCCTCCATATATCCGTTGACCGCGCCGAGCGCCGCCTGCTGGCTTACGTAGTGCTTGCGCGATATGCCCGCTATCTTTGCGCCGCCCAAGGCGAATATCGGGAAGAACGCTATGACTATGAGCGTAAGTATCCAGCTTGTGCTGATCATGAACACGAGCGTTCCGATAAGCGTCACCGCGCCGGATATGAGCGAGGTCAGGGAGTTGCTGAGCATCGTTTCTATGTTGTCTATATCGTTTGTGAAGCGCGACATTATCTCGCCCGTGGGATGGCTGTCAAAGTATCTTACGGGGAGCTTCTGCAGCTTTTCAAAAAGGTCGTTCCTTATCTTTTCCACTATCCCCGTTGTGACCGTGAGCATAAGACGGCTCTGCAGATACGTCGTGGCTATGCCTATGAGATATACCGAGCCGAGTATTATCATCGCGGCGGCGACGTACGATAAAACGCTGTCGGATCCTAACAGACTTACGGAAAATGCGCCCACGTACGTACCCGCGCGCTGTTCAAGCACGCTCAGGCTTTCAGCCATCTGCGGCGCGACCGCCGCCGTGAGCCTGTTTATGACGGGGGCGAGCATATAGCCGCCTATCAGCGACGTGACCGTGCTCAGCACCATGCATAAGAGCACGGCTATGATCCTTCCCGTATAGCCCTTTGCGTATTTCGCAAGACGGGAGAGCGTCTTTCTCGCGTCCTTCGGCTTTCCCGCTGCACCGCGCATACCGCTGGGACCGCCCCGCGGACCGCCGGGACCCGATCTCTTGGCGTCCTTCGCGACGCTGTTATAACGGCGTCTCAGTTGTTCTATGTTTCTCGGCATCAGCTTTTACCTCCCGTCTGCGATTCGTATATCTCGCGGTATTCAACGTTTCCTTCAAGCAGCTCGTCGTGCGTGCCGATACCCGTTATTTTTCCGTCGTTCATTACTATTATCATATCGGATTCCATGACCGACGATATCCTCTGGGCGATTATTATTTTCGTGCTTCCCTGAAGCTCCTCGCGGAAAGCGCGCCTTATCATCGCCTCTGTAGCCGTGTCGACCGCGCTCGTGCTGTCGTCGAGTATAAGTATTTTAGGTTGTTTAAGAAGCGCTCTCGCTATACAGAGCCTCTGCTTCTGACCGCCCGAAACGTTAGTGCCTCCCTGATCGAGCACCGTTTCATATCCCTCTTTGAAGGAGGATATGAATTTGTCGGCCTGCGCGTATTCCGCCATACGCTTAACGGTTTCATCGTCCGCTTCCTCGTCGCCCCAACGGAGGTTTTCCGCTACCGTGCCCGAGAAAAGCGTGTTTTTCTGAAGCACCATACCGATGCCGTCGCGCAGATTGACAAGCGAATAGTCGCGGACGTTCACGCCGTCCACAAGCACCTCGCCCTCGTCGCAGTCGTACAAGCGCGGTATCATTGAAATAAGCGTCGTTTTGCCGCATCCGGTCGAGCCTATTATGCCGACGGTACTGCCGCCCGGTATTTTGAGGCTTATGCCGTCAAGCACCTTGTCCTCGCTGTTTTTATAATAGCGGAAGGACACGTTCCTGAACTCTATATCGCCCGACTCTACCTTGCGGTCCTTATCCTTTGCGTCCTCGTCCGATAAAGTTATCGGCTCGTCAAGCACCTCCTTGATACGCTTTGACGAGGCGAGCGCACGGGATGAGAACGTGAACATAAACGTCACCATTACGAGCGACATAAGTATCTGCGTCACGTACATTATAAACGACGACAGGTCGCCCGGAAGCATTTCCGTATTGAGCACGAGACGGCTGCCTATAAGCACGACCGCGACTACGGTCACGTTCATTATCAGCGTCATAACGGGCTGCATGAAGATCATTACCTTAAGTGCAGACATACCCGTATATCTCAGATCTCTGTTGGCTGCCCTGAATTTATCCGTCTCATAATCCTCGCGGACAAAGCTCTTTACGACGCGGACGTTAGTTACGTTTTCCTGCACCGTGGAATTGAGCTTATCGAGCTTGGTCTGCATGATCGAAAATCTCGGGAAGCCCGTTTTTATGATAAAGCCGACGGCGACGAGCATTATCGGTATGCTCACCGCAAAGACGACGGAGAGCTTAGGCTTCAGCATTATAGCCATTATAAGCGAAGCTATCATCATGCCCGGCGCGCGAAGCGCCATACGCATGAGCATATTTATAAGGTTCTGCACCTGCGTCACGTCGTTAGTCAGGCGCGTGACGAGAGAGCCTGTTGAGAATTTGTCTATGTTTTCAAACGAGAATTTCTGTATTTTGCCGTATATATCGGCGCGGAGGTCCGCCGCGAAATTGACGGACGCCTTTGATGCGAAATACGCGCCGCCGACGCCTCCCGCCATCATTATGAGAGCGATGATTATCATAAGCGCCATAAGGCCGAGAGAGCTGCCGGAAGTCAGCTCGCCGCTGCCCGCTTTGTTTATCATGAGTCCGAGCAGCTTCGGCATAACCGCCTCGCCCGCGACCTCAACGAGCATACAAACGGGGCCTAAAATAAAATACGGCAGATACGGTTTGATGTATTTGAACCACCTCTTCACTTTTCGCCGTCCTCCTTCGTTTCTTCACAGCAGGGGCAGATATTTCCCTGCGCCTTGAGATTTTCCGTCATTTTTGACAGATATCCGCAAAGCGCTTCAAGCTCCGCGTCCGTCATTCCGCCGCACATCTGCTCGTCCACCTCAAGAAACAGCCTGTGCGTTTTCTCTACCGTTTTTCTGCCCGCGTCCGTCAGAGTAATGATCTTCGTCCTCGCGTCCTCCTCCGCGGTCCTCCGCTCTATCAGCCCGCTTTTTTCAAGCTTTTTCAGCGTCACCGTCACCGCGGCGGGGCTTACGTCGAGCTTTTTCGCTATCTCCGACTGAGATACTTCGCCGTCTTCGCGAGACAGCTGCATGAGGATGAAATGCTGGCTTCTGTGTATGCCGAGCTTTTCTATCTGCGCCTCTATCGCCATACGGTGAAGTCTGTCCGTAAGCATAAGCAGCTTTACCGCCTGCGAGGCGACCGTTTTCTGTACCACTACGGTATCACCCGCCTTTCTTAACACGTTAATTTTTAACACGTTAATTATACTCCGTCCCGTTCCGTTTGTCAATATGTTTCCCCTTTATCTTTTGTAACCTCTTTATGAACGGTAAAAAAAGAACGGCATATGCCGACTGTTCTGAAGGACAGTCGGCAGTTATGAGTTCCGCTTACGCGGAACGTTATGAGCGCTGACGCGCGTTATGATTG
>CACZOH010000067.1 GCA_902782785.1 uncultured Ruminococcus sp.
AAAATCCTTTATTTTACCCATAAAAACCTCACAACGCGGCAATTATAGCATAATAAAAGGATAAAGTCAAGGCTTTAACGGTAAAATACAAACTCTCCGTGCCGCACGGAACAAGGCGGCGCGGGGTTTTTGTTTTTGTCAAAATAAAGTATATCCCCGTACGGCGAGGCGCCGAGCAGCGCCTCGTACGCGGCGCGCATACAGTCGGGCGGTATTTCGCAGGGCGGCGCGCCTCCTTCGGCGTTTATTACGCAGACGACGCCGTCGGGAAAAAGCGGGGACGACACGCGGTTCACGATAACGGAGCAGACGGCGAGCTTTGTCAGATAATCGCTTTTTCCGCAGACGTTTGCGGCAAAGCGCGCAAGGACCGCCGCTTTTTCGTCAAGCCCGTTGTATTTCACCTCCGCGCCGAGCGCTTTTGCGTCCGGATACGAGCATATGCCGTCCGGATATATCCCGTTCCGCCTCTGGTATTCACGCACCGCGGAAAGGACCTCCTCCGAATACACGCCGTCCCACGCGCCGCCGTAATAACCGTTTTTGTAAAGCGCGCGCTGAAGCCGGCGCACGTCTTCTCCGCCGGCGCCGGGGTAAAACAGCGCCCGCGAGGGCAAACAGAGACCGAATATCAGAAAAACCGTGATAAAAAACTTTTTCATACCCATATTTTTTTGCAAAAACGAATAAAAAATCCGCTTTTTTTGATTTTTTATAGTGACAAAACAAAAAAAGTATGGTACAATACGTACAAAGAGGTATTTGATATGAAGAAAAAAGTAAAAATATCGCTTCGCTCCGAGCAGGTGATACGTCTGCCGCTGTCGGACGAGGAGGCGGAGCGTCTGAACGAGCTTATGTCCGACAAGCCGCTTGTCACGGAGGTCGAAAGCGAGGGCGAGTTTGAATACGAGGACGGCGTTATAAGCATACGGTACGAGGAGACCGCGGCGACGGGACTTGAAAACTGCACAACTTCGATCTCGTTTTCGGACAGGGAGCCGGACCGCGTTTCGATGTACCGCTCTGGTCCAGTCAGGACGGCGCTGATGTTCTCCGGCGGGCAGAGATACATTTCCGTTTACGAGACGGAATACGGCAGCTTTGAGGTCGGGATATACACGGAGAGATGCGACAACCGCATAGGTCCGGACGGCGGCGAGCTGTCCATAGTTTACAACGTGGAAATAAGAGGCTCGGAGGCGGAGCGCACCGGGCTTTATCTGAAAGTGAGGATGAAGGATGAAGAATATGGGAATTAAGCTTTGCGTAAAGGACGGCGGATACGACGTTTACGCTCCCATGGAGGGGCAGACGTGGGGATACCGCTACGGACCGTCGATAATGGTCTATGACGACAGGCGCGCGGACGCCTGGTTCGCTTCTCCCGGCGCGCTCGGCGAGGCGGACTGGTTCACGTACAGACACACGGAGGACGGCGGAAAAACGTGGTCCGACGAAAAGGTGGTGCTTACGCCCACGGCGGACAGCATGGACCTGTTTTCCGTATGCGATCCCGCCGTCATAAAATTCGGCGGCTGGTACTACATAGGCTACACGTCCACGATATTCACCGATAACGGCGGCGTCTGCAACAACGGCTTTGTCGCAAGAAGCAAAAATCCGGACGGTCCGTTTGAAAAATGGACGGGCGACGGCTGGGGAGAGCAGAGGATCACCGCGGACGGCTGTCTGAAGTGGATGGGAAAGCCCGCGCCGATAATCTATTTTGACGGCGAGTGGAGCGCGTGGGGCGAGGGCGAATTCTCCTTCGTCGTATCGAACGACGTGCTTTATATCTACTACACAAAAACGTCGCGCAGGGCGGACGGCTCCCGCATATCGCAGACGCGCGTCGCCACCGCGGACGCGACGGACGAGAACTGGCCCGCGAAGATAAGACAGAGAGGCGTCGCATACGAGCGCGAAAGCGCGTCGAACGACTCTTTTGACGTCGTTTACAGCGACGAATACGGCAAATTCATAGCCATATCGACCGACGAGCGCTTTACGGAAACGAGTATGCTCGCGATATACGAGTCAAACAACGGCCTGCGCTTCAGACGCTGCAACGATCTGAAGGTGAACGTAGGCTTCATGTGCCACAACAGCGGCATTTCGGGCGACGAGCTGCACCACGTCAAAAAAGGCGATCTCAAGCTGCTCGGCTACGCGTACGGCAACAAATGGGGCTTCTGGGGCACGCGCTTCCACGAATACTCCGTTGAAAAATACTACGGCTTCTACTCGGAAAGGGACAGGGAAAACGTAAAAAGAGAAGTGATCCCCAAGCCGAAGCGCGAGCCGTTTCCGATAAACGTGATGCCGGACGTTATGCCGCCGCGCTTTTACAAAATGAGATCCGGCGAGACGCTCGACCTCGGATTTATCTGGCTCGATTCCGCGTATAAACACTATAAAGAGGAAAATATAACCTTTGACAATTACGATAAAAGCATAATAGATATAAACGGTCTTACGGTCACGGCAAAGCGCGTCGGCTACACTTACGCAAACGCAAACACGCCGTACGGACTGTCCGCCGAGATACTCATCTACGTTTACCCCGGGGATTTCGACTTCTCCGAGGACGGAAAATATCCCGTTTCCGTGCTTCCCGTGAAAGAGGAATACAAAACGAACCTGAAGGAGAACGAGCGCAAGCAGATACGTCTGATAGTCCAGTATTCAAACGGAACGTGGACAGAGACGAGAGGCGCCGAGCACGGAGTAAAGTATTACGGATACGACGAAAACATAATTTCCGTAGACGAAAACGGCGTTATTTTCGCCAAAGCCGCGGGAAAAACAAAGGTCACGGCGGCGCTCGGCAGCTTTGAGGTCGTATACAAGGTCACGGTAAACAAGATCTGACCGCTTTTGCCGCTCTTTATACCGGTTCATAACAAAAAACGACCCGTATTATAAAAATATTGCGTATTGACATTTTTGATTTTATATGCTATAATGATAAAAAATAATTTGTTTGCGCACAGCGCAAGGAAAGGAAAAAAATGAAAAAATTAACAGCGCTTTTAGCGGCGGTCATGGTCATAAGCCTATTTGTGTCCGCTCTTACCGTCGCTCCCGCGGCTCTTGATTCGGGCGACTGGGAGATAGTCAACCACTCCTCCGGCACACCGGCTAACGTCAAGATCGAGAAAACCGCCGCCAACGGTATAAGACTTTCCCATGAGGGTCATTATCCCGCGTCCAACGCAGGTCTTCTCTACAAAAACCCCCTCAACCTCAAAGACGGCATAACTCTCAACGTCACGATCGAAACGAGCGCGGAAGGCTCGGGCGACGCATGGTACGGCTTCTGGCTTCTGAACAAGCCCCTGTACTTTGACTACGCCAACAAGAACGGCGGCAAAGGCCTCGTTCTGCTTTGCCGTCCCGGCGGAGCACATCAGTGGCACGTAATAGACGATTCCGGCTTCCATATGCTCTCAACGGACTACGGCGCCGACGACAAGGACTACTATGAAGCGGGCGTCACCGTTGAATACGAGATAAAGAACATTGACGGAGCTCTTGCCGTTGTGGTCGACGGCGCTCTCGTCGAAGAAGAAAAACTGAACGATATCCTCAAGTTCTTTGAAAACGACGAGGCTTATATAGGCTTCTCAATGTCGCAGACCGAGCTTGAATATCAGAGCTTCGTTATAAACTCGCTGAACGGCGAGGCTCCCGCCTCGACCGGCGACGCGATTCCGATGGAATCCGGCTCCTCCACGACTCCCGAGACGACGGTAGACCCCGACGCTCCGGACTGGAACGATCCCGATCTCAAGAGCTTCACGCTCATTGACTTCACCAAACCCGAGGTCGTCGGTTCTCTCACCTCCAACGACTGCAAGCTTTCCTACGACGAGGTAGAAGGCGCGCTCAAGGTCGAGGTCACCGGTCCCGACCCGTACGTAAACATCCCGATGAAGAAGGCGTGGTACTTTGACGGCGATACCTTCTGCATCGTAAAGATGGATTACAAGACGGATTACGAGGGCGAAGGCACGTTCTACTACACCACAAAGGAAGTTCCGAGCATGGAGATCTGCAGCCTCCAGATAGACATTGAGGCAACGGAGGGCGCATACAAGACGTTCGAGATGGATATGCAGGAATCCTCCTACTGGACGGGCGAGATCAGAAACTTCCGTATAGACCCCGCAGTCGAAGGTGAAGAAGGCCAGGTATTCTACTTCAAGAACATAAACTTCGAGGTCTGGGAGGACGACAATCCCCAGCCCGAAACAAAGCCCGAAACGACCGACGCCGCGACTGAAGCGGATACCGACGCCAAGACCGAAGCCGCTACCGACGCCAAGACAGACGCCGCGACAAAGGCTCCCGAAACGAACGGTTCAAAAGAGAACCCCTCAAACGAGAACAAGGGTGTTCCCGTATTCGTATGGGTGATAATAGGCGTAGTTGCCGCTGCTGCCATCGCCGCGGTCATCGTCATAGTCACAAAGAAAAAGAAATAAAATAACTTAACGGAACGCCTGCCGGTGATCGCCGGCAGGCGTTTTACGGAGGAAAAACATGACGGAAGAAATAACGGAAGCCGTAACGGAAGCGGCCGGCGGGAGCGCGTCGCAGACGCCTTTCGACTGGAACGCGGTCTGGGCTTCTCTTTCCGAGAAATTCATATCGCTTGCAATGAGGCTCGGCGGAGCGATAATCATTCTCATAGCCGGACATTTTCTGATAAAATTCATAACAAAAAAGCTGATAACGGAAAAGCGGATGAAAAAGCTTGAGCCCGGGACCGTCGGCTTTATCCGCACGCTCGTAAAGGTCGTGCTGAACGCGCTGCTTATCGTCACTGCCGTTGCGGTGCTCGGCGTGCCGATGGCGTCCGTCATAGCGGTCCTCGGCGCGGCAGGCGCGGCTGTCGCGCTCGCGCTCCAGGGAACGCTCGGCAACCTGGCAAGCGGCATCATGCTCGTCGTACACCGTCCGTTCCGCCACGGCGATTTCATAGAGGTGAACGGAAACTTAGGCACCGTGCTTGAAATAGGTTTGTTTTCGACAAAGATAAGAACGGTGGACAACAAGCACGTAATAATTCCGAACGGAACGCTGACGAATTCAACCATAATCAATTATTCGTCGGAGGAGCTTCGCCGCGTGGATATGGTCGTTTCCGCCGCTTACGGAACGGATATAGAAAAAGTGAAGCAGGTAATACTCAAATACGCCGAAGGCGACGCGCAGATCCTGAAGGATCCCGCGCCGGTCGTCCGGATGAAGGATATGAGCACAAGCTCCATAGACTTCACCGTCCGCGTATGGGTGGAAAACAAGGATTACTGGGACGTACGCTTCAACCTCTCGGAAAATATTTATACGGAGTTTTTCAAAAACGGCATAGAGATCCCGTTCAATCAGCTTGACGTTCACGTCAAGTAAAAAGGCATGGCAAAGAACGGGACAACGCCTGAAATATTTTTGTATATTTTTTGAAAAACCTATTGCAAAATGTATTAAATTGTGGTATGATGAATACAGTAATATCGGCACGCCAAATGCCGACGTTCGTTATTATTATATAAAGGAGAAAAAATCATGGCAGGTTTTTTAGACACAACCGATCATACAAGTGAATTTGAGGCTGAAGATATAGCCCAGAACAAAGCGATGGGTATCCTTGCTTATATCGGCATACTCGTACTTGTTCCGATATTCGCGGCAAAGAACTCCAAATGGGCGCGCTGGCACGCCAACAGAGGTCTCGTCCTCTTGATCTGCGAGCTCGCAATAGGCTTTACTCTCGGTCTGCTCGGATATATCCCGTACGTCGGTATCGTATTCCGCATACTTGAGTGGCTTGTTTACTTAGCTTTCGCCGGTCTCGTAGTTTTCGGTATCGTGACCGCGGCAAAGGGCAAAGCAAAGGACTTCCCGCTTGTCGGCGGACTCTTGGCCAAAATAAAGATACTCAAATAATAAACGCAAACAATAAAAACGCCGCACGGTAAAGCGGCGTTTTTGTTTTACTGCGCCCGGCTGATGCCGGATGCAGATTCAAGACCCCGATGATCTGACTCCTTCGATCAGCTTTCGCCGTCCCATAAGACAAAGTGTTTATTCTTTAAACAACTCCTTTCGTCACGACAAAATGTCGTGACACCTCCCTCAAAGAGGGAGGCAAATCAAGGCT
>CACZOH010000068.1 GCA_902782785.1 uncultured Ruminococcus sp.
AGAGATTGTGGGAGGGGTAAGGGGGGTATGGGGGAATTGAGGGGTGGGCACTCCCCCATTCTGAATCCTTAATTCTTAAAAACTACGTTATCTCCGCACACGGTCATTACGCATCTTCCGTAAACTTTTACACCTTCAAACGGCGTCGATCTTCCCTTTGATAAAAACCTGTCGGGATCGATCACGTATTCGCGGTTCAGATCCCATACGGAATATCCGCTTTCCTCTATTCCGAAGCGCTTCCGCGGCGCGTCGGTGAGCATATGAACGAGGCGGTCGAGCGTGATCACATTCTTTCTGACCAGCTCCGTGTAAAGCACGGGAAACGCGGTCTCAAGCCCGACTATGCCGAAAGCGCTTTTTTCAAGCCCCATTGACTTTTCCTGCACCGAATGCGGCGCGTGGTCCGTCGCTATCATATCTACCGTACCGTCGATGACGCCCTGTATCAGCGCCTCTCTGTCCTCCCCCGAGCGGAGCGGCGGATTCATCTTGAAGCGTCCGTCCTCCCGTAAGTCGTTTTCATCAAGGACAAGATAATGCGGCGCGGTCTCACACGTAACGTCGACGCCGCTTTTTTTCGCCTCCCGTATAAGTCCGACACTTTCTTTTGCGGATATGTGGCATACGTGATATTTGCAGCCCGTCTTTGCGGCGAGATCCAGATCCCTTTCTATCTGCCGCCATTCGCTCTCCGGGCATATACCCTTGTGTCCGTGCGCTTTTGCGTACGCTCCGTCGTGGATATATCCGCCGAAAAGCAGAGAATTGTCCTCGCAGTGCGCGGCGATGATCCTGCCGTGTTCTTTCGCAAGTCTCATCGCCCGCTCCATTACGGAATCGTCCTGCACGCCGGAGCCGTCGTCGGAAAAGGCAACTGCGTATTCCGATAACGCTTTGACGTCAACGGTCTCCAAACCTTTTCTGCCGAGCGTTATGCAGGCGTACGGATGAACTCTTATCACCGCATCGCGCCTTATTATTTCAAGCTGTTTTTTTATGTTTTCAACGCTGTCCGGCGCCGGATCCACGTTCGGCATGGCGCAGACGTCGGTATATCCGCCCGCCGCGGCGGCGAGACTGCCGGTTTTTATCGTTTCTTTATAAGAAAAGCCCGGCTCGCGAAAATGAACGTGCACATCGCAAAAACCGGGTAAAACCGTATATCCTTTTTTGATGAAATCGGAGAAGAGCGGCAGAACGTCACAAGAAACGTCGTTTACCGTCGGTATCGCTTTTTTCTTCATAACACCCGCCGTATTCATACGCCCTCCCGAAAAACATAAATCTGCCGCGGATACGGCAGAGCAACACAAAAGCAAAGGCTTGCGCCTCAATATGCGTCACAATCTTGCCGATATCTCCGTATCGACTTAAAAATCATTTTTTATTTTCGGTATTATATCACAATTCTCCCCGTTTGTCAATCGGGGAGAATGAATAATTTAAAAATATTTAACCATTACGCTCATCAGTTGAAATAACAATACTGCGTATACGCGGTTTTGCCGTCAAAGCCGACCGCCTCCGCGCGTATGAAGCGGACGTTCGGCGTCAGCCTGAACCTCGCCTCGTACAAGGGCGCGCCGGTTTTTGTCGTTTCGGGGCTGTAGTACAGATTTGAAAAGAACTGAACGTATTTACAGCCCTCCCCGCATCTTACGACGAAATATCCGTCCTCTGTGCCCCACGTGATGAACGGGCCGTTAGTCGCTATGACGTCGCCTTTGATTATCGCGTTTATTATCGCGTCGCGCGAAAGCTCCGGCGCCCTGACGTATACGAAGCCGCGACCGACCTCGTCCTTGTAAAAATGCGTGTCGTCCGCCGCGGTGAGGACCGCGCGGAAGCCCATCGCCGTCGCTATGTCGATGAGCAGACCGGAATACGGACGCGCCGAGTAAGGATAGCCCGATACGGAGTTATATATCTCCGTGCAGTCAACGCCCGACAGTCTCACCATATCGTCCGTGCGCTGAAGCGACCACGCGGGATGCGCGAGCGTCGCGACGCCGCCGCATCTTTTTATCTCGTCTATGCATTTCTGCGGCATATCTCCGCGCACGAGCGCGGGTTTGTCAACAAGACCGTATCCGACGATATGATAACAGCCGTCCTTCATCCAGTCGTATTCACAGCCCGACAAAACGAGCATCCCGTCAAAATCCTCCGGCTCGTTCACGTGCCAGTGATCCGTCAGGGCAAGAAAGTCGTAGCCCATATCTCTGTAAAGCCGCTTGACCTCCTCCGGCGTTTTCTGTCCGTCGCTGTCCGTCGTGTGAGTGTGAAGATTGCCTTTGTACCATTTATCGCCGTTTTTGTCCGTTATCATTTCTTCTTATCTTCCTTTTTATATATGTGAAGCAGCCACAGCGCGACGTGAGAGGCGAAGCCGTGATTGCAGGACGCGTAATCTCCGTCGTTTTCCCAGAGCGTTCCCGTCTTTTTCGCCATATAATCAAAGTATCCGCGCACGTTGTCAAGCAGCTCGTCGTAAAGTCCTTCGCGGAAAAGCAGCTGCAGACGCAGGTAGTTGCCTATAAACGCGTTTGCGTAGGCTATTTCCGGATATTTGTTGTTCTTTTTTCTTTCGGGTCCGAAATCGTGTACGAGCGTGTCCCAGAGCGCGGGATACAGTTCTTTTGTCGCGACGCCGGTGAAGAACGCGTAATACTGGCAGGATTCCGTACATTCGCCGGACGGCTTTATACCGTTATCCGTAAGATACGAGTTGTCGCAGAACCACTTTCCCGTGTACGACTGTTCTCTTATCTTAAGCGCCAACGCGTCGGCTTCGTCGGAAAGAGAGGGTATATTGTAAATATTCGCTATCGCGCGCTTGAATTTGCAGTAAAGCATATTCGTCGGATAGTTTATATCCTGCGTCAGATCGTTTGAGTGCGACCATTCTATGAAGACCCAGCTCTGAAGCTTCTGCAGCAAGCCGTCCCCGTTCTCAAAGCCGCGGAAGAATTCAAGCAGCTCAAGCACGCGCTTTTTCGCTCTTTCCGTAAGCTCCGTGTCGCCCGTTCTCTGTAAATACTCCTCAAGCTCGACCACGTACCACATAGCCCAGTTCGGAATATATACGCCGTCGTAATGGTCGGACGGATAGCACATCGGAAGCATACCCTCCGGCGTTACGCGGAATTTTTCGGGCATCAGGAAGTTTTCAAGGAAGTTATGCTCCACCGCGCTTTTGCCCGTCAGCGCGTATTCGACGCGGGAGGTGAAATAGCTGTCGCAGAGCCAGCCCGCGCGCTCGCGCGAGGGGCAGTCCATGAATATGTCGACGGTGTTCTGCCTGAACGTGGAGACGGCGGCGTCATACACGCGGGAAAGCGCCTCGTCGCCGAAATCGGGTTTTTCGCAAAGCTCTTTTTTTGAAAACTCAAAGCGAATGAGCCCCGCGTTCGTGATCACAGCGTCGTCAGCGTCGGTACAGAATTTTGCAAAGCGGAGAGAATACGGCTCAAATCCCGTCAACCTGTATTTGCCGGGCAAAAGATCGTAGATCATCGCGCTGCAGGTGCCGAACCGCGTGAAATTCACGTCGCCGTCGCGCAGTATCTCGTCAAAGCTTATGTAAAGTCTGCCGCCGCTCGTTTCTATCTCAAAATCGATGAAGCCCGTAAGCTCCGCGGAAAGATCGAGTATCGCGTACGTGTTCTTTTTGAATTCCACTCTGCCGGCGGGCTTGTCCGCGGGCGTGAGCTCACACTTCAGCTTTTCGACCTCGCGGCTGATGAAAACGGTCAGCTCCTCAGGCTTGAAGCCCTTTATCTTGTCGCCCGTATTCGATATCGCTCTGTCGTCAAAATAACGCCCGGGCTCGCATACGGTATAGCTTCCCTGCGATACGACGCGGGAAAACGCCGTTTTTTCATAATCGGGAAAGGGTATTCCGCGTTCTATGAAGTTTTTGTCCTCTGTTCTCTCAATTATGACGGGCTCTCTTTTCGCGGGCAGGGAATAGGCTTCCGTAAACGGACGCTGGAAAGAATAACGCTGCGTCTTTCTGATCCTGTCCGTATATCTTTCGTACGTAAAGCCTTCGCCGCCGGTGTACGCGGTTATTCTGCCGCCGTCGTAAAGCTCGGCGCAGACGAAGGACGGCTCGTCAAGAAGATAGAAGCTGTTTACGTTGTAGCCCGCGACGATTATCCGTATATCGTTTTCGTCTTCTGAAGCGAGCCGGGAGATGTCGAGCCTGTCCGCGCGGTAATAGCCGTGACCCGCTCTGGCGGGTCCCTCCGAAAGAAGCTCTCCGTTCACGAACACCTGATAAAGCGAATGTCCCGTTATATCGAGCTTTGCGTTTCTGCCCGCCTTTGCGGAAAGCAGAAGCGACACGTTCATCTCTTTTTCTTCCCCTTTGATCCAAACGGGAACGGCTTTTTTGAATTCAAATTTTTTCATATAAATATCCTTTCGCCGCCGCGGGCGGCATCGCGCTCAAAAGGTACGCCAAAGAGTACCGGAGAAAAATCAAAATCCCGCCGGGCCGTGTGGTCAGGCATTGAGAAACCCTGCTCGTGCAGGTTGGTGTCCTCTCCCGTACTTTGTGCTCCCAACGTCCCGTTATCCCGTGCGCCGTAAGGCTTGAACAGGGGATAAAGGG
>CACZOH010000069.1 GCA_902782785.1 uncultured Ruminococcus sp.
ACAGCAAGGGGTTTAACGAAGCAGGAGCGGCGAGATGCCGTCCGAAAACGTGGTTCGGATAATTCTCGTTACCCTAACGAAAGAGATGCGATAAACAAGCGCTACAGGTTTTCACGGATCGCCTGAAGCAGCTCGCCGTATTCCTCAAAGGCGGGCAGCTCCGGGTGGTCTTTTTTTATCTGCTCCGTGCTTCTGAAAAGAAAGCCGGCTTTGCTCGCCTGTATCATTCCGAGGTCGTTATAGCTGTCGCCCGCGGCTATCGTCTCAAATCCGATTGACTGCAGGGCTTTTACCGTTGCGAGCTTTGATTTTTCGACTCTCAGTTTATATCCCGTTATCTCGCCCGTTTCGTTTGACGTTAATTCGTTGCAGAATATCGTCGGATATCCGAGCTTTTTCATAAGCGGAGCGGCGAACTGCGTGAACGTGTCGGACAGTATTATCACCTGCGTTATCCCGCGCAGACTGTCGAGAAATTCGCGCGCGCCGTCCATCGGCTCTATCGTTTCTATCACTTTTTTTATTTCCGTCAGTCCGAGTCCGTGCTCCTTGAGTATCGCTATGCGGTATTTCATAAGCTTGTCGTAATCCGGCTCGTCGCGCGTGGTCCTCTTAAGCTCCGGCACGCCGCTCGCTTCGGAAAATTTTATCCATATTTCGGGGACAAGCACGCCCTCAAGATCCAAACATACTATATTCATTCGTTTACCTCTTTATATTATCATTCAAAGTCTTCGATGCGCCATTCGTCGCGCCACTCTATGACGACCCTGTCGCCGTCGAAGCGGAGCGGCAGCCAGACGTAATCGGCCTCCCTTGTGTTCGCCTTCGGGAAAGAGTTCATCAGCTTCATCGCCTCGGCTCTTTGTTCCGGCGTCGCGTCGGGGTCAAAACAGCCGTCGTACGCGGCTTCAACGTCTTCGTACGGTATATCCATAGCGTTCGGCATCCAGCGGTCGGCGCAGGCTATATAAAGGTCCTTTTTGCCCGGGACCTTGAAAACGCTCGATATCTGACTGTGATACGACGTTCTGCTTTCATCTCCGGGATGCGGATCGCCCAGCACCGTGTACGGTCCGTGCCAGCTGTCGGCGACAGCCGCCTCGGACGGATTGGGCATATAGCCCGTCGTTCCGGATGTTATCAGATAATGCTTGTTTTTGCGCTTGAAATGCGCCGTCGCCTCGCGCACGTACGGCGGATGACTGTGCGGAAAATGCGTTGAATAATACCCGGTCACGTCCGTGTAATCCGACGTCAGATCGGCGCATATCGTTTCGGAATGGACGCGCTCAAAGTAGTAATACCCCTTGCCGTCCTCCGCGACCGCGAGGTCAAAATCGCCCGCGCTCATATCGAGCGGGTACAAGCCCTCTCGCACTGTCGTGTAAGGCCCCGTCAGCTTGTCCGCCGTCAGAACGGTCTCGCTCTGAGACCCGTCCTTCTGCATGATTTTCAGCCAGCAGACGAATTTTTCAGTCTTTCTGTTGTATATGATATGCGGCCTGTCCATCATGGACGACGGGTGTATGCTGCTGTTTTCGTTTTCCGTATCGGGCGGGATTATCAGCCCCAAATCCTCCCAGTTATATAAATCTTCGGATTTATAGCAGCGCACGCCCCAGTGCCAGATATTCTTATCGGGGTCGGTAAATTCCTTGTTTTCACCGTACCAAAAGTACGCTCCGTCAAGGAACATTACCGAGCCGCCGTGCGCCTGTATGCGCCTGCCGTTTGTGTCGAGCCATACTTTTCCCGGCCTTATGCTTGTATATTTTTCCATTTTATTTGCAGTATCTTCCTTCAAAAAGCGTGATGCCGGACGTCTCCGTCCACCCGGACTGTCCCGTTACGATATAGAAATGAAACGGTTTGTCGGCTTTGAATTCTATCGGTTTGTCGGGCACGGCGTAATTCTTGACCGCTATCGCCGTGACCGCCGCCGCCTCGACGCCCGTCTCGTCGAGCTTTATCTTCGCTTTCTGAATTATGTCGTCTATATAGAAATCGTTTTTATCATCCGTCATCTTCCCGAAATCGGCGCTTCCCGGGGTAAAAGCGTCCGTAATGCCGAGCGATAACAAGAAACTGCAGAGCTCCTTGTTTTCAAGCGACGTTTCAATCTCGAATTCGGGCAGATATACGCTGACTTTTTTATATTCCGCGCTCTTTATTTTGTTCTGCAAATCCGCCGTGTCGCCCAAGACCACAATCATATTGACGCTGTTGTTCATACCGACGACGACAAGCTCCGTTTTTTCGTCCTTGTAATACCCGTACGTTTCGGTTGAATTTATATAATTCTTTTTCAGCACGGCGCCGTCAGACGTCGTGAACGGCAGCTCGCCGCATTTTTCAAACTCGTATTTCCAGCAGTTTTTATAGTACAGCGCGTTCATAAGCACGACCGCGAGACCTTTCGCGTCGTAATCCTCGGGCAGTATCTTCGGTATCATTCCCTCCGTCTTTTTGTTCGCCCAGTCGTTTGCGCGCGCTACTATGTCGTCGGGCGTGAACGTATAGTGCTCCGCGTTATACATTTCAAGATGAAGCTTATAGTCTGTCGCAAAGTCGGCAAGATCCTCTCTCTTCCAAACGGAATTCGCCGTGCGGAGAGAGCCGGGGCGGTAGTCGAGCCGGTCCTTGCTTACGCCTTTTTTTACGGCTTCATCGTATTCTTCAAGGTCGCGTCTGACCTTTTCCGTGAAGCCCTCCTCGAAGGAATTGAAGGATTTTATATAGTTTTCAAAAGCGTTCAGATCGTTTATGCCGAAGCCCTTTAAGAACTGATCGAGAGTGTTCCCGTTCGCCCCCGCCATAGCCATGCCGAGCGCGTATCTGAAAGAAAGCGGGGATATTATGTAGTTGTCCTTTTCCGTCTGCTCGATGAAATCCATAAACGCCGCGTCAAATCCGTCAAAGCTTTTGAGACCCGCGGGCTCCGGTCCGGTCCCGCCCTGCGTTTCGGTTCCGGTCTCCGTTTCGGTCCCGGTTTCGGTCTCCGTTTCGGTCCCGGTTTCGGTCCCGGTTTCGGCGACGGTCTCCGTTTCCGCTGCGGCGTCGGTCTCCGTCTCCGCAGCCGTCTGCGCCCCTGTTTCCGGGTCGTTATTATTTGTCTGCTCCGCCGTGCCCGCGGGGCCGTCCGCCGGCTGCAGCGCGCACGAAAACGCGGTAAACGCGAACAGTAAAACAATCAGCAAAGACAATGTTTTTTTCATCTTTTTTCTCCTTCTCAATATACGCTGAACAACAGCTTCTCGTACGTCGGGAACGGCCAGAAATCCTCCGCGGTAAGCGTTTCCGCCTCGTCCGCGGCGGAACGCAGGCGTTCCATTATAGGTATGAGCCTGTCCCTTATGGCGTAACTGTGTTCGGTCACGTCCGTTATACCCTTTATATCCGCGGACACCGTCTCAAGCTCGCTCGTGCTCTCGTACATCACGCGGAGAAGCTCCGACAGGCGTTTGGACGTCTTGACCTCGTATTCGTTCTGCACGTTCTTTTCCGCTCTGTCGCAAAGCTCCGCGGCGTATTTCGATACGGCGGGCATGATCTGGCGCCGCGACATATCTATCATCGTCGCCGCCTCTATCGCAACGGTCTTTGTGTAGTTTTCAAGCAGTATATCGCATCTCGCCTTGAGCTCCGCGTCGTTGAAAACGCCGCGTCTTTTGAGCATTGCCGCGTTCTTTTCGTCAAGCAGATGCGGCAGGCTGTCGGGCGTCGTCCGTCTGTTCGGCAGACCGCGGGACTCCGCCTCGTCTATCCAGCTTTTGTCGTAGCCGTTGCCGTTGAAAAGTATGCGTTTGTGTTTTCTTATTGTTTCCTTGAGCAGCCCGTGCAGCTCCGTATCGAAATCCGCGGCGCTCTGCAGCCTGTCCGCAAAGTCGGACAGCACGTCCGCAACGGCGGCGTTCAGCATGACGTTCGTGTCCGCTATGCTGCTCGGCGCGCCGAGCATGCGGAACTCGAATTTGTTGCCCGTGAAGGCGAACGGAGAGGTGCGGTTCCTGTCCGTCGTATCGCGCTTGAATTTCGGCAGGGAAGACACGCCGAAAAGCATTTCCATACGCTCCGTTTTGTTGTACGGAGCGTCGTTTTCAACGGCTTCGAGCACGGAGGTGAGCTCCGAGCCAAGAAACATGGAAATTATCGCGGGCGGCGCCTCGTTCGCGCCGAGACGGTGGTCGTTGCCCGCCGTCGCCGCAGATATGCGGAGAAGATCCGCGTATTCGTCAACGGCTCTGATGACGGCGCATAAAAACAGCAGGAACTGCGCGTTTTCATAGGGGGTGTCGCCGGGCTTGAGCAGATTTACGCCGTTGTCCGTGCAGAGCGACCAGTTGTTGTGCTTGCCGGAGCCGTTCACGCCGTTGAACGGCTTTTCGTGCAGAAGACAGACGAGGCCGTGACGCGCCGCGACCTTCTGCATAAGCTCCATTGTGAGCTGATTGTGGTCCGTCGCCGTGTTCGTCGTGGTGTATATGGGCGCAAGCTCGTGCTGAGCGGGCGCCGCCTCGTTATGCTCCGTCTTTGCGAATATACCGACGCGCCAGAGCTCTTTGTCGAGATCCTCCATGAATTCCGCGACGCGCGGTTTTATGGAGCCGAAATAATGGTCGTCAAGTTCCTGACCCTTTGGCGGTCTCGCTCCGAAAAGCGTCCTGCCCGTGAATATAAGATCCTTGCGCTTCTCGCACATCTTTTTGTCTATCAGAAAATACTCCTGCTCCGCGCCCACGCACACGTCGACGTGACGCGCCTCCGTGTTGCCGAAAAGACGGACGATGCGCAGAGCCTGCGTGCTTATGGCTTCCATGGAGCGCAGAAGCGGCGTTTTCTTGTCAAGCGCCTCGCCGCCGTATGAGCAGAACGCCGTTGGGATGCAGAGCGTTTTGCCTTTTATAAACGCGTAAGACGTGGGGTCCCACGCCGTATAGCCGCGCGCTTCAAATGTGGCGCGGAGACCGCCCGACGGGAAGGACGACGCGTCCGGCTCGCCCTTTATGAGCTCCTTTACGGAGAAATCAAGTATGGCGCGCCCGTTTTTGTCTTCGGATAAAAAGCTGTCGTGCTTTTCCGCGGTTATTCCGGTGAGCGGCTGGAACCAGTGCGTGAAATGCGTTGCGCCGTGCTCCGTCGCCCAGTCCTTCATCGCGTCCGCGACCGCGGACGCGACACTCGTATCGAGCTTCTGCCCCTCGCCGACCGTCTTTTTGAGCGAGGCGTAGACCTCCGGCGACAGCTTTTCTTTCATCACGTCGTCGTTAAAAACAAGACTTCCGAAATAATCGGTTATTTTTTCCATAAAAACCACACTTTCAAAAATTATAGTGATATAAATCCATGTTATATTATACAACCGTTTTCGCTTTTTGTCAACCCGTTTCACACCCTCAATGCTTACAAAAATGTGTATATTTATACGCGTATTTTTATTATTTTTGAAAAAATTGGAATTTTGCGCTTGACAATGATATCAAGTGATTGTATTATTTTAATGTAAAAAGCCGGGGACGGGGAAAACGGTATACAACGAAACTCCCTCAG
Source organism: uncultured Ruminococcus sp. (assembly GCA_902782785.1). GTDB lineage: Bacteria > Bacillota > Clostridia > Oscillospirales > CAG-272 > UBA1248. The sequence continues at coordinate 5,551 of CACZOH010000069.1, forward strand.
TCTCGCTTACGCGAGCCACCGTTTCGCCTGCGGGCTCGGTCAGGTCGCGGCTCTGACAGGCCACCGGACTGTCATTCACTACCGCGCCCCCGCTTCGCTGCCTCGGAGAGGGCGCCTTAATACCTTCCCCGTCGGGGAAGGGGGATC